>JAEXGP010000144.1 GCA_023450775.1 Actinomycetes bacterium
GGGCTGACCGGACGAGCTGGGCCGGCCGGGACGAACTGGGCTGACCCGCGCTTCGTCGGGCCCGGACCCGGGCGGTAGGTTCGGCAGCCGTGGCAGACGACGCCTCCTACGACGGCCCGGACGACGAGCGACCCCGCTACGACACGGTCTCGTTCCTGTCCGACTACGGGCACGCGGACGAGTTCGTGGGCGTGGTCCACTCGGTCATCCACCAGCTCGCCCCGGGCACCCGGGTCATCGACGTCACGCACGGCATCCCGCCCTACGACGTCCGAGCCGCCGGGCTCACGCTGGCCCGCAGCGTGCAGTACCTGTCGCCCGGCGTGATCGTCGCCGTGGTCGACCCCGGGGTCGGCACCCACCGCCGTCCGATCGCGGTGGAGGTCGGCGACGGTCGTGCGGTGTTCATCGGACCCGACAACGGGGTGCTCGCGCCGGCCGTCGGCATGCTGGGCGGTGCCACACGCGCGGTGTGGCTCAACGACCCCGAGTACCAGCTGCCGGCGCACGGACCGCTGTTCGACGGTCGGGACGTGTTCGCTCCCGCAGCGGCACACCTCTGCAACGGCGTCCCCCTCGAGGAGCTCGGCGAGGTGATCGACACCGCCACGCTGTTCCCCGGCGTGCTGCCGATCACGCGCGACGAGGACGGCTCGTTGGTCTCCGAGGTTCTCTGGGTCGACCGCTACGGCAACGCCCAGCTCAACGTCGACCCCGAGGAGCTGGACCGCCTGGGCGGCGACCACTTCGAGGTCCTGGTCGACGCCGGCCGCCGCACCGCACGACGGGCCGCGGCGTTCGACGAGATCGGGATCGGAGCCGTGGCGCTGGTCGTCGACAGCTACGGGCTCATCGCGCTCGCGGCGCGCCAGGCCAGCGCTGCCGAGGACCTGGGGATCGGTCCGGGCGACGCGGTCACGCTCCGGCCCATCGAGGGTGCGGAGGACGAGACGCCGGTCAGCGCCGTGACCGTGCAGTTCGGCCGGCGCAGCCCCGGACCCGGCGCGGCGGATGCCGGCGCCGTCGAGGATCGAGCGGACGGACCAGGAGGTGCCGGGTGAGGCGCAACACCACGATCGCCGTCGTCATCCTGATGCTCGTCATCGTCGGCGCCGCGTTCCTGCAGCTGGTCGTGCTGGCCCGCTGACCCCGGCGCTGCTCCGGCAGCCGATGCCCACGCGACGGGCCGCCGCGTGGAGTGGCATCGGGCACTAGCGTCGCCGCCGGTGAACCTGGCGACGATCATCGACCAACACCCCGGGGAGGCGACCGCACTCATCAGCCGGGGACGGGTGACGGACTACGCGACCCTGCGCTCGCAGGTCGCGGGGTTGCGCGGGAGTCTGATCGAGATGGGGCTGCAGCCGGGGGACCGGCTGGCCATCATCGCCGGCAACAACTGGTACTTCGTCGTGTCGTACCTGGCGGCGCTGGGGGCGGGCCTGGTCGCCGTGCCGCTCAACCCCACCAACCCGGCCGCCGCCATGGCCCACGAGCTGCGGGAGTCGGGCGCGGTCGCCATCGTCGCCACGCCCACGGCCCGCAACGCCCTGCGCGACATCGACTGGTCGACGCTGCCCGACGTCCAGCACTTCATGGGGGCGGGCTTCGAGCCGGGTCCGCTCGGCCTGCTGCTCGACGACCTGCTCGACCACGAGCCGGCCCCGGTCGTCGACCGCGCCCCCGACGACCTGGCGGTGCTCATCTTCACGTCCGGCACCGCCGGCGCGCCGCGGCCCGCCATGCTCACGCACGGCAACCTCTACACGAACATCCGGCAGGTGATGGCGTCCGACGAGCGGGTCCAGGAGCCCGACGACGTGGTCTTCGGTCTGCTGCCGATGTTCCACATCTTCGGCCTCAACGTGATCCTGGGCGTCGCCCTCGCCGCCGGTGCGTCGATCCTGCTCGTCGAGCGCTTCGACCCGGTCTCCGCCATCGAGTCGATCGTGAAGCACAAGGTGACGACGATCGCGGGCCCTCCGACCATGTGGGCCGCGTTCGCCGGCCTTCCGGGCGTGACCGGCGACGAGCTGTCGACCGTGCGCCGGGCGGTGTCGGGCGCCGCCAAGCTGCCGGTCGAGGTCGCGCAGGCCATCCAGGCCCGTTTCGGTCTGCAGCTCGAGGAGGGCTACGGGCTGACCGAGGCGTCGCCGGTGGTCACGGCGCCGATCTCCGGTGTCACTCCCGCCGGCTCCGTCGGCATCCCGGTGCCGGGCGTCGAGGTGCGCCTGGTGGACGCCGACGGTGACGACGTGCTGGTCGGCGACCACGGCGAGCTGCTGGTCAAGGGCCCGAACGTGTTCGCCGGCTACTGGAACGATCCCGACGCCACGGCCCGGGTGCTGACCGAGGACGGCTGGCTGCGGACCGGCGACGTGGGCGTCGTCGACGACGAGGGCAACCTCTACCTGGTCGACCGCGCCAAGGACCTCATCATCGTGTCGGGGTTCAACGTCTTCCCGGCCGAGGTGGAGGAGGTGCTGCTCGAGCACCCTGCCATCGAGGGCGTGGCCGTCGTCGGGGTGCCGCACCCGCACACGGGCGAGTCGGTCAAGGCGTACGTGAAGGCGCGCGACGGCATGCCGATCGAGGAGGACGACGTCATCGAGTTCTGCGCCGAGCGGCTGCCGCACTACAAGTGCCCGAACAAGGTGTGGTTCGTCGAGGACATCCCGCGGGGCCTCGGCGGCAAGGTGATCCGCCGCCTCCTCAGCTGACTGAGCCGACGGGCGCCGCCCAGCTCAGGCGGCGCGGTCGTCGGCCGTGACCGGCGCGGTGGCCAGCTCGTAGAGCTCGGCCCAGTACGGCGAGGTGGGTGCCCGCTCCGCCGGCCGTCCCTGGTTGGAGCAGAGGAAGCCGACGAAGAGGATCGTCACGCCGGCAGCCAGCCAGATGCCGAAGTCGACCATCTGGTCGCCGGTGCCGAACAGGGTGCCGCCGGTGCCGAGGACCAGCGAGCCGATCGCGATGAAGAGGTTGGTGAGCGCCAGCCGTCCCGGCGGGATCGGCATGCCCGCCGCCACCTCGGGGCGGCGCCGGACCCGCAGCAGCGACACCGCCGACCACAGCGCCCCCGCGATCAGCACCACGGCACCCACGCCCGAGCCGACCGCGGCCATGACCCTCGGCCCGACACCGAAGACCTCCTTGCCCGACGGGATGCCGGCGACGTCGAGCTGGCCCAGAAGTGGAGCGGTGAGGACGACGCCGGCGCAGAACGCGCTGAGCACGGTGAGCCACCAGCGGGTGAGGTCGCCGGCCCGTGCGCCCGCCAGCAGGTACACGGTGCCCAGTGCGAGCCACGGCACGTTGAGGATCGCGCCGAAGAGGTAGAAGGTCCGGAAGTCCAGGTCGCCCCACCCCAGCGCCCCGGCCCAGAAGTACGAGAACGAGGCCAGGGCGAACATCGCGAGCGACACGGTCCACGCCAGCTCGTGGGGCTTGCGCCGGTCGACCCAGCGCTCGAGCGTGGACAGCCCGAACGCGACCGACACCAGCGTGGCGACGGCACCCATGGCCGCGGCGGCGGTCATCGCTCGGCGGCCATCACCCGGCGGTGGCGGCGTGCGCTCGGTGCTCGGACATCGCCTCCAGCATGACCCGTGGGGTCCCGGCGGGCGAGCAGATCGGCCCCCGTTCGTGCTCCACCAGACTTTGTGAACGAGCGCACGAGGCGGGTACCTTCGGCAGATGCCGCCGTCGGGACGAGCCTCCATCCCTGAGGCCACCGTGGCGCGCCTGCCGCTGTACCACCGGTGCCTGCTCGACCTGCAGGCCGAGGGCCGCAGCAAGGTGTCCTCCGAGCAGCTGGCCGAGTTGGCGGGGGTGAACGCGGCCAAGGTCCGCAAGGACCTGTCGCACTTCGGCTCGTACGGCACGCGGGGCGTCGGCTACGACGTGGAGCGCCTGCTGGTCGAGATCGCGACCGAGCTGAACCTGGACCACGACTGGCCGTGCGTCATCGTCGGCGCCGGCAACCTGGGCTCCGCGCTCGCGACCTTCGCCGGCTTCACCAACCGGGGCTTCACGGTGGTCGGCGTGCTCGACGTCGATCCGGCCAAGGTCGGCCGTCGACTGGGCGACCTGACCGTGCGCCACCAGGACGAGCTGGCGGACCTCGTGGCCGCCGAGGGCGTGGCGATCGGCATCGTCGCCGTCCCCCCCGCCGCGGCGCAGGAGGCGGCCGATCGCCTGGTCGAGAACGGGATCACCTCGATCCTCAACTTCGCCCCGACGGTCCTCGACGTGCCCGGCACGGTGAAGGTGCGCGACGTCGACCTGGCGGTCGAGCTGCAGATCCTGGCGTTCCACGAGGACCGGTCCCGCACCGCGCCTTCCACCCGCTCCGCCGGCTGAGGCCTGCTCTCCCGCTCAGCGGCCGCCTGAACTGGCGGCCGGCGGTCCCGCGCAGCATGCTGGTGATGTCCGTGCGGCCGTCACCGCCCCCGGTGGCGACGGCCCGATCGAAGGAGCGCCAGCAGGCGTGTCTGTCGTCGTCGTTGGAGCGAACCACCGCACCGCACCGCTCGATCTGCTCGAGCGCATGGCGGTCACCGGTGACCGCCTGCCCAAGCTGCTGCACGCGCTCGACGCCGGCGCCGACACGTCCGAGGTCGTGGTGCTCGCCACGTGCAACCGCACCGAGGTGTACCTCATCGCCGAGCGGTTCCACGGTGCCTACGCCGAGGTGCGGGACTTCTTCGCCGACCTGACGTTCCTGCCGCCCGAGCGGTTCGCCGAGAGCCTCTACGTCCACTACGACGACCAGGCCGTGCGCCATCTGTTCGAGGTGGCGGCCGGGCTCGACTCCGCGGTCCCCGGGGAGCACGAGATCCTGGGCCAGGTGCGCGACGCGTGGGAGCTGGCGCGGGTCGAGGGCACGGCCCGCCGCGGCCTCAACCTGCTCTTCCGGCACGCGCTCGAGGTCGGCAAGCGGGCCCGGACCGAGACGTCGATCGCCCGTCACGTCACGTCCGTGTCGCAGGCCGCCGTGATCCTGGCGGGCGAGCGCCTGGTCGAGCTGCGCGGCGTCGACCGCCCGGTCGACGAGTCCGGGGCGTGCACCGCCGCCGGCGCCCGGGCCGGCCTCGCCGGCGCTCGGGCCGTCCTGGTCGGTGCCGGCTCGATGGGTCGGGGCATGGGCGCGTTCCTCGCCGATGCGGGGGTGGCCGAGCTCGTCGTGTCGAACCGCACGCTCGAGCGTGCCGAGGACCTGGTGCACCAGGCGACCGCCGGACGGGAGCACCTCTCGGCGCGGGCCGTGGGGCTCCAGGACCTGCCCGCCGCCATGGCCGGCGCCGACGTGGTGTTCGCGGCCACCGGGGCGCCCGATGCCGTCGTGACCCCCGAGCTGGTCGCGCCGGCGCTCGTCGGTCGCGCCGAGCCGCTGGTCATGGTCGACATCGCCATGCCGCGAGACATCGATCCCGCGGTCGCCGACCTGCAGGGCGTCGAGCTGCTGGACATGGACGCGGTCGCCGCCTTCACCGAGGCCGGCATCGCCGGTCGCCGGCGCGAGGTCGCCGCGGTGCGCGAGATCGTCGAGGAAGAGCTGGTCCGCCACGCCGCGGCAGCGAACGCCCGCCACGTGGCACCGGTGATCACGGCCCTCCGCGAGCGCGCCGAGTCCATCCGCAGCGCCGAGCTCGAGCGGTCCAACGGCCGTCTGGCCGGCCTGACCGACGCCCAGCGCGACGCCGTCGAGTCCATGACCCGCGGCCTGGTCGCCAAGCTGCTCCACGAGCCGACCGTCCGCCTCCGCGACGCCGCCGGCTCGTCGCTCGGCGACCGCCTGGCCGACTCGGTGCGAGATCTGTTCGACCTGGCCGACGGCGCCGAGCCCGGTCCCGTCGACGACGCCACCGGGCGCTGAGCCGCCGGTGCTCGTCCGGATCGCCACGCGGGCCTCACCGCTGGCGCGCTGGCAGGCCGACCACGTCGCCTCGCTGATCCGAACCGTCCGTCCCGACGTGGACGTGGCGGTCGAGCCGCTCAGCACCGAGGGCGACCGCCGCACCGACGTCCCGCTGTCGGAGATCGGCGGCAAGGGCGTGTTCGCCACCGAGGTGCAGGCCGCCCTGCTCGACGGCCGCGCGGACGTCGCCGTCCACTCGGGCAAGGACCTGCCCGCCCGCACGCCCGACGGCCTGGTCATCGCCGCGGTGCCCGAGCGGGGGGACGTGCGCGACGCGCTGGTCGGCTCGCGGCTGGTCGACCTGCCGACCGACGGTGTGGTCGCGACGGGTTCGGCCCGGCGTCGTGTGCAGCTGGCGCACCTGCGTCCGGACCTCCGGTTCGCCGAGCTGCGCGGGAACATGGCCACGCGCCTGCGCAAGGCCGATGACTTCGACGCGATCGTCGTGGCCGCCGTGGCGCTCGAGCGCCTGGGTCTGGCCGACCGGCTCACCGACGTCCTCCCGGCCACGCTGATGGTGCCGCAGGTGGCGCAGGGCGCGCTGGTGGTCGAGTGCCGGCGGGACGACGACGAGCTCCGGTCGCTCCTGTCGCTGGTGGAGCACGCACCGAGCCGGCGGGCCGTCGACGCGGAGCGGGCGTTCCTGACCGAGCTCGGCGGCGACTGCACGCTGCCCGCCGGTGCCCACGCCACGTTGCTGCCCGACGAGTCCGGCGAGGTCGATGGCCCCGTCGTGGTGAGCGTGCGGGCGATCCTCGGCGGCGAACCCGACGCCGACGGTCGGGTGGTCGTCCACCACGGCGTGGAGGTCGGCGACGACCCGGTGAAGGTCGGCACCGCGCTGGCGGCCCGTCTGCGCGGCCTGGTCGACGGGGCGGCCGGCGACGGGCCGGGCGGCGGCCGATGACCGTCTACCTGGTCGGGGCCGGTCCCGGCGATCCGGGGCTCCTCACACTCCGGGGGGCCGAGGTGCTGGCCCGCGCCGAGGTGGTCGTCCACGACCGCCTCTCGGCCCGGGAGCTGCTGGACCTGGCGCCGGAGCACGCCGAGCGCATCGACGTGGGCAAGTCGCCCGACGGCCCGTCGACCTCGCAGGACGAGATCAACGAGCTCCTCGTCGCGCACGGCGCCGCCGGTCGCACGGTCGTGCGGCTCAAGGGCGGTGACCCGTTCGTGTTCGCCCGCGGCGCCGAGGAGGCCGCCGCGCTCGCCGCGGCGGGCGTGCCCTACGAGGTCGTCCCGGGCATCACGTCCGCGATCGCCGTGCCCGCGTACGCCGGCATCCCGGTCACGCTGCGCTACTCATCGACCAGCGTCACGATCGTGACCGGGCACGAGGACCCCTCGAAGGGGCGCACCGACGTGGGGTGGGAGGCCCTGGCGCAGGTCGGCGGCACGATCGTGGTGCTGATGGGCGTGCGGCACCTGCGCGAGATCTCGGCCCGCCTCCAGGCGGGGGGCCTGTCGCCCGACACCCCTGCCGCCGCGATCCGCTGGGGCACGCGCTCGCAGCAGGAGACGGTGCGGGCCACGCTGGCCACGCTGGCCGACCAGCCGCTCCGTCCGCCCGCGACGATCGTGATCGGCGAGGTCGCGGGCGAGCATCTGGACTGGTTCGAGCGCCGGCCGCTGCTCGGCCGCTCGGTGGTGGTGACCCGGACGCGCGAGCAGTCGCCCGAGCTGTCGCGTCACCTGCGGGACGCCGGCGCCGAGGTGGTCGTCGCCCCGACGATCCGCATCGGCGATGCGGCGGACGGCGGTGCGGCCCTGCGCGCCGCGGTCGCCGACGTCGGCTCGTACGACTGGGTGGTGCTCACGTCCCCGAACGGCGCGGCGCGCTTCGTGGCCGAGCTGCGGGACGGCCGCGACCTGGCGGGCGTGCAGGTGGCGGTGATGGGGCCGGGCACCGCCGCCGCCCTCGGTGCGGCCCACGTGGTGGCCGATCTGGTGCCGCCCCACTTCGTGGCGGAGTCGCTGCTCGAGGCGTTCCCCGATCCTCCGCAGGGCGGGGGTCGGGTGCTGCTCGCCCGCGCCGCGGTGGCCCGCGACGTGCTGCCCGACGGGTTGCGGGAGCGGGGCTGGACGGTGGACGTGGTCGAGGCGTACCGCACGGAGTCGGTCGACTACGACGACGAGACCCGGGCCCGGGTGCGCGCCGCGGACGCCGTCACGTTCACGTCGTCGTCGACCGCCGAGCACTTCGTGGCCGCCATGGGCGGACCGGACGCGGCGGCCGAGGGCTCGCCGCCGGTCGTGGCCTGCATCGGGCCGGTCACGGCGGACACGGCGCGGCGCCTGGGGCTCACGGTGACCGCCGAGGCCGAGGTGCACTCCATCGACGGGCTCGTCTCCGCTGTGGTCGCCGCGCTGGCCGATCGATCCGACGGGCCGGTGTGACGCCCGTGGGGGACCTGGCGGCGGTCGTCTTCGACTTCGACGGACTGGTGATCGACACCGAGTGGTGCGAGTACATCACCGCCGCGGAGCAGTTCCGCGCGCACGGCACCGAGCTGAGCCTGGAGCTCTGGAAGACCTTCATCGGCTCGCTCGAGCACCCGCACTGGTCCGACATCCTGGAGGAGCAGCTCGGTCGCCCGGTCGACCGCGACGTGATCATCCCGGCCCGCCGAGCCGCCCACGTCGAGTGCACGGCGGACCTCGTGCCGCTCCCGGGCGTGGTCCCGCTGGTCGACGCCGTCGTGGCCGACGGGCTGCCCGTGGCGATCGCCTCGTCGTCGCCGGTCGACTGGATCGAGGGCCACCTCCGGGACCAGGGCCTGCTCGGCCGGTTCCCGGTGCGGGCCACCGGCGACGAGGTGCCGCGCACCAAGCCCGACCCGGCGGTGTACCTGCTGGCGTGCGAGCGGCTCGGCGTGGCGCCCGCCGCCGCGGTCGCCATCGAGGACTCGGTCAACGGCGTCGCCGCGGCCAAGGCCGCGGGCATGACGGCGGTGGCGGTGCCCGGGACGCTCACGCGCGGCATGGACTTCTCGCACGCGGACCTGGTGGTGGCGTCGTGCCTGGACCTCAGCCCCCAGGTGCTGCGTGAGCTCATCGCGCGGGCCGTCTCCTGACCCCGCCGTAGGATCGGCCGCGTGAGCTTCCCCCAGACCCGCCTCCGCCGGCTGCGCCGCACCCCGGCCCTGCGCCGGCTGGTGGCCGAGACCCGCCTCGGTCCCGACGACCTGGTCGCGCCGCTGTTCGTGCGGGAGGGCGTGGACGAGCCGGTGCCGGTCCCGTCGCTGCCGGGCGTCGTGCAGCACACCCGCGAGTCCCTCCGCAAGGAGGTCGCCGAGCTCGTCGACCTGGGCGTGGACGCGGTGATCCTCTTCGGCGTCCCCGCCACCAAGGACGCGGAGGGCTCCGGCGCCTCGGATCCCGACGGCATCGTGCAGGTGGCCCTTCGGGATCTGCGCGACGACCTGGGCGACCGGGTCGTGCTCATGGCCGACCTGTGCATCGACGAGTACACCGACCACGGCCACTGCGGGCTGCTCACGCCCGACGGCCGGGTGGACAACGACGCCACGCTCGAGGTCTACGGCGAGGTCGCCATCGCCCAGGCGGACGCGGGCGCCGACATCTGCGCACCGTCCGGGATGATGGACGGCCAGGTCATGGCCATCCGCGACGCGCTGGACGAGGAGGGCCACGAGGAGGTCGCGATCCTGGCCTACGCGGCCAAGTACGCCTCCGCGCTGTACGGGCCGTTCCGCGACGCCGTCGACGTGAGCATCGCGGATGGCGGCGACCGCACGGCGTACCAGCAGGACTGGGCCAACGCCCGCGAGGCCATGGCGGAGATCCGCGAGGACGTCGGCGAGGGCGCCGACATGATCATGGTCAAGCCGGCCATGACCTACCTCGACATCATCACGAGGGCGCGCGCCGAGGTCGACGTGCCGATCGCGGCGTACCACGTGTCGGGCGAGTACGCCATGGTCCACGCCGCGGCCGAGCGGGGCTGGATCGACGGCGACGCCGTGGCGCTCGAGCAGATCACGGCGGTGAAGCGGGCGGGCGCGGACATGGTGCTGACCTACTTCGCCCGCTCGCTGGCCGAGCGCCTCCAGTGACCGACCACCACCCCGCCGGCTCTGTTCCCCGTACGGCACCCGATGGGGTGCCGCATCGGGAACAGAGCTCCGGGACGACGACGGAGACGAGCGAGTGACGACCAACGAGGAGCTGTACGAGCGCGGGCTGCGGGTCATCCCCGGCGGGGTGAACTCGCCGGTGCGGGCGTTCCGCTCGGTCGGCGGCACCCCGTACTTCGTGGCGTCGGGGCAGGGCTCGCGCGTGCGCGACGTCGAGGGCGACGAGTTCATCGACTACGTCCAGAGCTACGGCGCGTCCATCCTGGGCCACGCCCACCCGATGGTCGTCGAGGCCATCCAGCAGGCCGCCACGAAGGGCTCCACCTTCGGCGCGCCCACCGAGGGCGAGGTGCGGATGGCGGAGGAGATCGTCGCCCGCATCCCCGGTCTGGAGCAGGTCCGGCTGGTGAGCTCCGGCACCGAGGCGACCATGTCGGCCATCCGCCTCGCCCGCGGAGTGACCGGACGGGACCGCATCGTGAAGTTCGTGGGCAACTACCACGGACACTCCGACGCGCTGCTTGCCGCGGCGGGCTCCGGGGTGGCCGAGGCGGTGCTCGGCACCGAGGCCCGTCCCGACTCAGGTGGCGTGACCGTCGGCGCCGTGGCCGACACGCTGGTGCTGCCCTACAACGTCGTGCCCCGGCTCGACGAGACGGTGGCGGTCGTGATCGTCGAGCCGGTCGCCGCCAACATGGGCCTCGTCCCGCCGGTCGACGGCTTCCTCGCCGGCCTGCGCGCCGAGTGCACGCGCGTCGGCGCGCTCCTCCTCTTCGACGAGGTCATCACCGGCTTCCGCCTGTGCGTGGGCGGCGCCACCGAGTGGTCCGGGGTCACGCCCGACCTGTGGTGCTTCGGCAAGGTGATCGGCGGCGGCCTGCCGGTGGGGGCGTTCGGCGGCTCGGCCGCGATCATGGAGCACCTCGCGCCGCTCGGCGCGGTCTACCAGGCCGGAACGCTGTCGGGGAACCCGCTCGCCACGGCCGCAGGCCTGACCGTGCTGTCGCAGCTCGACGCCGCGGCCTACGACCAGCTGACCGCCACGGCGACGGCGCTGGCCGACGGCTTCCGTGCCGCCTTCGCCGCCGCCGGCGTGCCGGCGGTGGTGCCACAGGTCGGCCCGCTGCTCGGCGTGTTCTTCGGGCCGGGCGGCGGCGAGGTGACCCAGCCGGTCGACTTCACGTCGGCCGCCGGGCTGGTGGCGGTCGGGCGCTACCCGGCGTGGTTCCACGGCATGCTCGAGCGGGGCATCGCGCTCGCCCCGGGCCCCTACGAGGTGCTGTTCCCGTCGCTGGCCCACAGCGAGGCCGACGTCGCGGCCACGATCGCGGCCGCGCACGAGGTGGCCGCCACCATCTGACCCGACGGCGAGCGGGCCGGGCCGGCCCGTACGCTGGACGTCGTGACCGCCGGCGCTGCCGCGCAGCAGCCCCCGCCCTCCGCCACACGCGCGGACGACCCGACGGCCGGGCGAGACGCGAGCTCCGGTGGTGCGGGTTCCACGGCAGCCGGCCGCGCCACCGGGTCGGTCGATCGGGGGCAGCTCGATCGTGACGCCGCCGAGCGGGTGCTGCGGCGAGCCGTGCAGCTGGACGGCGACGTCGACGGAGTGGACCAGCGGGTGTCGGTCCAGGCGCTGCTCGACGCGGCCGACGAGCTGGGCATCGACCGCGCCGAGGTGCGGCGGGCCGTGGTCGAGGAGGAGCTGGGCCTGCTGCAGGAGCGGCCCCGACGGTCCGATGCGCTCCTGGGGCCCGAGCGGTTCGTGGTCGCCCGGGTGCTCGACGGCCGGGTCGACCAGCTGACCGACCGCGTCGACGAGTGGCTGCGCAAGGGCCGGGTCCTCCGGCGGTCTCGGTCGACGCCGGCGGACGACCGCAGCAGCGGCTTCGCCGAGTACTCGCGTCGCACCGATCCGGTGGCCGGCGCGCAGCGCGCCGTGCACGCGGTGCGGGGCGGCGAGCGGTTGGCCCACGTCCGGCGGGTCCGCGTGGTCGTCTGCGAGCTCGACGACCGCCGCTGCGTGGTCGGCCTGCTGGTGGACGCCACCC
>JAEXGP010000139.1 GCA_023450775.1 Actinomycetes bacterium
GCTGTGGCCGGTCGCGGCGGCGAGGCCGGCGCCCACGTCGAGACCCGTGGGCAGCAGCGCGCGGACAGCGGCGAGCTGTGCGAGCCCCGTCCCGGTCAGCCGCGCCGGCGCCGAGGTCGTCCAACGCGGCGGCTCGTCACCGATCCCCTCGCCGTCGGTGTCGACGTCAGCGGCTGCATCGAGCCACCGCGACGGCGGGTCCGCGGCGAGCGCGAGCGTGGGGGAGAGGTCCGGTCGCTCGTCCAACCGGCGGGACAGCTCGTGCAGCGTCGCCCGGCACCACGACTCCACCTCGGGGCGCCCGGCGACCGTCCAGCGCAACCCGGCCCACCAGTCGTGATCCTGCCCCGAGAGGGTCAGGAGGCCGGCGCCGGCGCCGTCCACCAGGTCGGCGCCGAGCGAACCCGTCTCCAAAAACATGATGACTCCCTCATGATCGCTTGCAGCTACGACTACCGCACGGGAGTCGCGGTTACAACGGAACATGAGGAAATCGTCGGAAAAATCTCGCGCGATCTCCTGAACCGGGTTCGGGCACGGGAGGGCGCTTCATGCCCTCCCGTGCGCACTTCAGTCCTCTGGTGGTACGTAGAACGCGGTGGTGGCGGCCACCCGTCGTGCTGCCAGGTCGGCCTCGATGCCGGCGTCGACCGAGGCGCGGCCCCACGACTCGCTGCTGGCCGTCATGGCCCCGCGCATCTCGGGAGACCGCTCGAGCTCTTCGGGCGGACCGAGCTCGACCCCCTCGAACAGCGCGGCCAGGCCCAGCAGCGCGAGGTCCCACCCGACACCCACGGCGCCCGGGCCGTACTCGTCCCAGAACTCCGGCGGGACGACCGCCGCGTGCTCCAGCGTGAGCTCGGTCCGCTCGTCGCCGGCGGGTGCGAGCGTGACCGTCACCATCGACGCGTCCCCGGCGTCGGGGGCGACCTCGCCGACCTCCCACGTGACGGCCAGGCGGTGTGGTGGCTCGCACTCGCGGATCTCGCCGCCGGCGTTGCCCTCGAGCTGGTAGCGCCCGCCCACTCGCAGGTCGCCCGACACCGGCAGGAACCAGCGTGCGATCCGCTCGGGGTCGGTCACCGCGTCCCACACGTCCTCGATCGCGGCCGGATACGTGCGCTGGATCGAGACGACGTGCGCCTCGCCGGCCGGCAGCTCCGCCGTGCTCACGCGCCGCCGCGTCCCCTCGAGCTCGTCGATCAGGTCCTTCATCCGGTCGCCTCCTGTGTGCGGTCGTCTGGTGTGCGGTCGTCTGGTGTGCGGTGCTGCTGCCGGCGGGCGCGCCTGCCACGGGCCAGCTCGGTGCCGAGCGCGTCGAGTCGCTGCTCCCACGTGCGACGGAGGTCGTCGACCCAGTCCACGACCTCCTCGAGCGGGGCGGGGGCCACCCGGTACAGGCGGCGAGGCCCGTCGACCCGCACGGTGGCGAAGCCGTGGTCGCGCAGCACCTTGAGGTGCTGGGAGACGGCGGGCTGGCTGATGCCGAACTCCTCGCCGACGGTGCGCGCCAGCTCGCCCGCCGCGCGTTCCCCATCTGCGATCAGCTCGATGAGCCGTCGCCGGACGGGGTCACCGAGGACGTCGAACGCCTCCACGCCCGGAGCGTATCAGCAGCCACTTATATAAGTCCACACTGAAATAGCAGCTGAGATGATGCCGGCGCTGTGATCCGGGGCGCAGAGATGATCCGCGTGTCGGCCCAGCTCCCGATCAGCCGAGGTCGACGATCCCCACCGTGGGCGGCACTCCGAAGCGCACCTGCGGTGCGTGGCCCCGCTCCATGCCGATGCCGGGGGAGACGTAGATCTGGTTGCCGTTCACGCGGTGCACCCCGCCGGCCGCCACGGCGCGTGGCACGTTCGTCAGCGTGATCAGCGGGCCGACGACCGGCAGCGAGATCTGGCCGCCGTGCGTGTGGCCGGCGACGGTCAGGTCCACGTCCGCGTCGGCGGGCAACCCCAGCACGGTGTCGGGCCGGTGCGACATCAGGATGCGGACGGTGCCCGCGTCCTGCGCCATGAGCTCGTCCTTCATCCGGCGAGCCGCGGTCGTGTCGTAGCCCAGCTGGGTGCCGCCGATGGCGACGGTGCGGTCGCCGACCGTGGTGGTGACGACCTCGTCCTCGAGCAGCCGCACCGACGGCGGCCGTCCCGCGGCGAGGCGCTCGGGGTTCTCGGAGTCGCCGGCGACCATGAAGACGCCGCCGGGGGCGTGCAGCTCCGACAGCAGGTCCCGCATGGCCGGCGCCGCGGCCGCCAGGTCGGCCCCGTCCACCTGCAGGACGTCGCCGGGGATCAGCACGATGTCCGGATCCGCCGCCATGGCCTCGTGGACGGCGTCGCGCTCCAGCTCGCCGACGGCCGTGGTCTGGATGTCGGCGAGCACGGCGATCCGGATCGTGTCGTGTCCGACCCGATCGGGCGCCACGGCGGCATCGACCTGCTGGAGGCGGAGCTGGAAGGGCGCCACATGGGTGGCGTAGAAGCCGACGAGCGCCGGCACCAGGAGCACCGCGCCGGTGATCACGAGCGGGCCACGCCGACCCTCCGGCGTCGGGCGTGCGAGCGCGGCGACGACCAGACCGGCGCCGAACAGCGGCACGCTCATCACCGCCGCCAGGTAGTAGCCGTGGATCGCGCCGAACATGCCGAGGCGGCCGAGGCCCAGTCGGCCGGCCACGGCCATGACGACCATCGAGACCGTGGCGGTGGCACCGATGACCAGGAGGCCTGCGGCGACGGCGGCCACCGGTCGCCGTCTCGACAGCACCCACCAGGTGGTCCACCCGACCGCCGCCCACGCCACGGCGAGGGCGGTGAGCACCACCGTGACCTCCCGCACGACCGACAGTGTGGCGGATGCACGGCCGGCAGGGGCATCGGCGCTCCACCCACTCCCGCACTGGAAGGCGAGCGGACCGCCGTCGCCGACGACGCCGACGAGCAGGCGCGCCCGCTGGCTGCGCTCGGCCGGGTGCCCTGACGGTCGGGCGGCTCAGGACGTGGCGTCGAGCAGCCCGGCCGCCACGGCGACCGCCGCGGCCTCGGCACGGCCCCGCAC
>JAEXGP010000207.1 GCA_023450775.1 Actinomycetes bacterium
GGGTGGCGGACGTCCGCGCAAGGACCCGGGCCGCACCACCGCGCCCAAGGAGCGCGGGCTCGGCGGCACGCAGGTCGAAGGCCGTCAGGCCGTGCGCGAGCTGCTGCTCGCCGGTCGGCGGAAGGTCTACGAGATCTTCCTGAACGCCGAGCTCGATCGCTCCGACATCGTCGGCGACATCGTCGACCTGGCCGACGAGCTGCGGGTGCCGATCACCGAGGTCAGTCGGGGCCGGCTCGACTCGCTCAGCCACACCGAGGCGCCCCAGGGGGTGGTCGCACGCGCCGCGGAGCTGCCCCAGACCGCGCTGCACGATCTCTGCGAGCCGGTGGACGGACGCCCGCCGTTCCTGCTGGCACTCGACGGCGTGACCGACCCCGGCAACCTGGGTGCGGTCATGCGCATCGCCGAATGCGCGGGCGTGACGGGCGTGGTGCTGCCCCGCCACCGTGCGGTCCACGTGACGCCGACGGTCACGAAGGCCGCGGCGGGTGCGGTGGAGTACCTGCGCATGGCGCTCGTGGGCGGGCTGCCGACCGCCATCACCGACCTGCGCGAGGCGGGCGTGTGGGTGGTCGGTCTGGACGCCGGCGGCGACACGAGCATCCACGACCTGCCGATCGCGACCGACGCCGTGTGCCTCGTGCTCGGCGCCGAGGGCAAGGGGCTGTCGAGGTTGGCGGCGCAGCGCTGCGACCTGGTGGCGTCGATCCCGCTGCACGGCCACCTGTCGTCGCTCAACGTGGCGAGCGCCGGCGCGGTGGCCTGCTACGAGATCGCGCGACGCCGACCGGCCGCCGACGGTTAGCGTCCCGGCATGGCCGACAGCTCCTCCCACGAAGCCCGTCCCACCGCCCTCGCCGCCTCGCGGCACACCGCCCGGGCGGTCCACGACGTGGGCGCCAAGTTCATGCTCGACATGGACATGTACGTCGACGCCGCGAGCCTGGGCTACGACGGCATCGCCTTCTACTTCGCGGGTCGGGGCGGCGTGCTCGGCGAGGTCGACCACGACGTCGTGTTCGAGGCGTTCACGTTCTTCCCCGCCGAGACGGTGCAGAAGGGGTGGGAGTCCTCGGCGGCGGTCGAGGACCGGGCCGCCTCGGCGAGGCGGTTCGCGAGCTACGCCGCCCGCTGGGCCACGGCCAACATCCCGGACGGCACCGGCGACCTCACCCGGCTGGCCGAGCTGTGCGGCGCGGTGATCGCCGCCGCCGACGCGAGCAGCGCTCCGGTGTTCGCCGGCTGGCGCGACCTCGAGGAGCCCGAGGGCGAGCGAGAGCTGGTGGTGCACCGCATGAACGCCCTGCGCGAGCTGCGGGCCGCCCGCCACGGCGCCGCGGTGCGGGCGGTCGGGATCGAACCGGTGGACGCCTTCATGATCCGGACGCCGTACATGGCGGCGATCTTCGGTTGGCCCGAGCCGACGGGCGAGCCCGACGAGGCCACCAAGGCCCGATGGGCGGAGGCGGAGGAGCTGACCGACCTGGCCTTCGCCCGCGACCTGGCGGTGCTGAGCGACGAGGAGCTCGACGAGCTCTGCGCGCTCACCGACGAGCTCCTCGGCATCGTCAGCTGACGCGTCCGGCTCAGTCGCCGGGCCCGTGGATCCGCACGGCGTCCGCGTGCTGCGTGGCCAGGTCGACCAGTCGCTCGCCGATCACGTTGCAGGCGTTGGTCACCGCCAGCGCCTGCAGGGTCTGCGAGTAGGAGCCGGGGTGGTCGGCCGTCTCGGCCGATCGGACGCGGCGCAGCAGCTCTCGGCGGGTCGGCTCCAGGTCGGGCAGCACCAGCACGCCGTCGGCGGGGGCGTGGTGGAACCACCGGGCGACGTCCTGCAGCGACTCCTGCAGCAGGGTGGTCAGCGCGGTCAGGTCGGTGCGGCACTCGGCGAGCAGCGGTGAGTCCTGCACGTCGCTGACCTCGGTCGCCAGCACCGAGCACTGCTCCCAGATGCGTCGCGTGGTCACCCGCCAGTGCGACGCGAGCAGCCCGTGCGACTGGTGCTCCGACATGGCGTCGTCCCACATGTCGTCCACCTGCGTCAGCCGGGTCCGCGCGTCCACGCGCTCGCGGCGGACGGCGTCGGTGGCGTACGGCTGCTGCCGGAGCGCCTCGGTGACGTGGCCCATCAGGTTGGCCATGTCCCGGTAGACGCCGGCGAGCTCCTGGCGGACCTTGCGGTGCGCACGGGGCGGGAAGATCGTCGCCTGCACGACCACGGCGACGACGATGCCGATCACCGCCTGCTCCAGCCGGATCCGCGCGAAGTCCACCGTGCTGAAGTCGGGGAGCTCCGGCACCAGCACGATGACCGACGAGACGAGCGCCGCCTGCTGGCCGAGCGAGGTCAGGCGGAACCATCCGAACGCCGCGAGCGGCAGGGCCACCGCCACCCCGACCGCCCAGGCCTGGTCCTTGGCGACGTAGGCGACGGCCAGACCGAGCGCGGCGCCGATCAGCGCGCCGAGGATCGAGTTCCGGGCGCTGCGGAACGTCGCCTGGAGGGTGCCCTGCATGGCGACGATGGCGGCGAGCGTGGCGAACCACGGGCTCGGCAGGTGGAGCAGCTGCGAGCACAGCGTCGCCACGGTCGCGGCGACGCCGATCCGGAGGCTCCGCCTGAGCAGCCGCTGGTGTGCCGACGACATCGCAGGATCATCCCAGCGGCGGCGACGTCGGACGGGGATTCACCGGCGGTCCCGGTCCCGACCGCTCGCTATCCCGC
>JAEXGP010000225.1 GCA_023450775.1 Actinomycetes bacterium
GCACCGCGCCGACCACGCTCGCCGACGGGCTGATCGGACCGCTGCACCTCGACGTGCAGCGCGGCCACACGGGCGCCGACGTGCTCGTCGCCCAGTCGTTCGCCGGCACCGTCAGCAAGGTGCGCAACGGGCAGGTGACCGACCTGGTCAGCGAGCCCGGCAGCTTCACCGGCGGCGTGGCCGGCGGGCCGTTCGGCACGCTGCTGTTCCTCAGCAACGGCGA
This sequence comes from Actinomycetes bacterium, assembly GCA_023450775.1. GTDB lineage: Bacteria > Actinomycetota > Acidimicrobiia > Acidimicrobiales > Microtrichaceae > Dermatobacter. Next base: position 224 of record JAEXGP010000225.1, read on the forward strand.
GCAGGGCGCGCTGTTGAAGCTGCGCCTCCCGGGCGGCCAGACCCGGACGCTCGCCGATCTCGGCACCTACGAGGCCACGAAGAACCCCGACAAGGTGAACACCTACGGGTTGCAGGGCGCCTCCCCGGAGTGCCTGGCGCAGCTCCCGCCCGACGTCCCGGGACTGGCCCCGTACCAGGGCGACGTGAACCCGAACCCGTACGAGCTGGCGGTGACGCCGTGGGGCGCGTACGTGGCCGACGCCGGCGCCAACACGATCCTGTTCGTCGAGTGGTCGGGCCGGATCCGCACCGTGTCGGTCCTGCCACCGCGGGTCGAGCGGATCACCGCCGACGGCGCGGCCGCAGCCGGCCTGCCGGACTGCACGGTGGGACTGAAGTTCGCCTTCGAGCCCGTGCCGACCGACGTCGAGTTCGGTCCGGGCGGCCTCTACGTGTCGTCCCTGCCCGGCGGTCCCGAGGACGCGAGCCTCGGTGCACGCGGCGGCGTCTTCAAGGTCAACCCGCACAACGGCAGGGCGTCGCTCATCGGCACCGGCTTCCTGGGCGCCACGAACCTGGCGGTCGCCCCGAACGGCACCGTGTACGTGGCCGAGCTGTTCGGCGGGAAGATCTCGAAGCTGGTCAAGGGCGGGCCCCGGACCGTGCTCGAGGTCGCCGAACCGGCCGGCCTGGAGTACTCCGACGGCAGGCTCTACGCCACGACCGACGTGAACACGTCGGGGAAGGTGATCACCTTCCGTCCGTGACGTGTCTCGTCGGACGGCGGACCGAGCGTCCGCCGACCGCCAGCGGTTCCGCCGCCCGCCCCCGCCCCCCCGGGGCGGGCGGCGCCGCGTCCGGGGTCGGTCGAGGGCAGCGCGCCGGCGCGCCCGCGTCCGTCAGTCGCGGACGACCGCGAACACGTGACCCGGTCGCTCGACCGGGTCGAGCAGCACGTAGTTCGACGGCCCGCCCCACGTGTAGGTCGAGCCGTCCAGCTCGTCGCGGACCTGGTACGGCACGCCGTCGGACAGGCCGATGGCACCGAGGTCCAGGTGCACGGTCGCCTCCCGTGACTCGTACGGGTTGAGGTTGACGACGCACAGCAGCGTGTCGGCGGACGTCCCCGCGTCGTCGCCCGGCAGGTGGTGGGAGAACACGAGCAGGTCGTCGCGGTCCACGTGGTGGAAGCGCAGCGAGTCGATCCGGTGCGTGCACGGGTGCGCCCGGCGGATGCGGTTGAGCTGGGCCAGGAACGGCATGAGCGAGTCGGGTCGGTCCCAGTCGCGGTGCTTCAGCTCGTACTTCTCGGAGTCCAGGTACTCCTCGTTCGCGTCCGACGCCGGCCGGTTCTCGCAGAGCTCGTAGCCCGAGTACACACCCCAGCTCGGCGACATCAGGGCGGCGAGCAGCGCCCGCAGCCGGAACGCGGCCGGCGGACCGTCGCGCAGCGGACCGGAGAGGATGTCGGGCGTGTTCGGCCAGAAGTTCGGGCGGAAGTACCCCGAGGCCGGGCCGTGCACCAGCTCCTCGCCGTACTCGCGCAGCTCCCAGGCCGAGGTCCGCCAGGTGAAGTAGGTGTAGCTCTGGTGGAAGCCCACCTCGGCCAGCGTGTGCATCATCGCCGGCAGGGTGAACGCCTCGGCCAGCAGCACGAGGTCCGGCCAGCGCTCGAGCAGCTCGGGGATGACCCACGCCCAGAACGCCACCGGCTTGGTGTGCGGGTTGTCGACGCGGAACGTCCGGATGCCGCGCTCGGCCCAGAACTCGAACACGCCGCGGCACGCCTCCCACAGCGCCACGCGGTCCTGCTCGCGGTCCGGCCAGAAGTTGATCGGATAGATGTCCTGGTACTTCTTGGGCGGGTTCTCCGCGAAGCGGATCGAGCCGTCGGGCAGGCGCGTGAACCACTCCGGATGGTCGCGGGCCCACGGGTGGTCGGGGCTGCACTGGAAGGCGACGTCGAGCGCGACCTCCACGCCGAGCTCGGCCGCCCGGGCGACGAACCGGTCGAAGTCCTCGAAGGTCCCCAGGTCGGGGTGCAGCGACGTGTGGCCGCCATCGCCCTCGCCCACCCCCGCCAGGCCGATCGCCCAGGGGCTGCCGACGTCGCCCGGTCCGGCCACCAGCGTGTTGTTGCGGCCCTTGCGGTTGGTCACCCCGATCGGGTGCACCGGAGGCAGGTAGAGCACGTCGAAGCCGGCGCCGGCCACCGCCTCGAGCCGGTCGTAGGTCCGGGCGCCCTCCACGAAGCCGCCCTCGGAGCGCGGGAAGAGCTCGTACCAGCTGCCGTGGACCGCCAGCTCCCGGTCCACCCGCAACGGCAGCCGATCCGAGGTGGTGAGCTCGACCGGGTCGGGCACGCCGGCGAGCAGCGCCGCCACCGCGTCGTCCAGGCCGGCCGCCAGCCGCACCTGGTCCGAGCAGGTGGCGGAGCGCAGACCGTCGATCGCGTCCTGCAGCCGCGGCCTCGACGACTTGGGCACCTCGGGGACCAGCGCCTCGATCAGCCGCGCGCCCACCTCGAACTCGATCGTCAGGTCCTGGCCCGCGGCCGCCCGCTCGCGCAGGTCACGGCGCCAGGTCGCGAACGAGTCCAGCCATGCCTGCACCTCGAACTCGTACCGCCCGGGCTCGCCGACGACGATCGTCGCGTCCCACCGACCGCTGCCGTCCTGGCGGTCCCGCAGCGGCGCCGTCGACCACCCGCGGGCCTTGCCGCGGCCGTTCCCCGACTCGGCCTTCCCCGATTCAGCCTTGCCCGGGCCGGTGCGCCGCCAACGGACGCGGCCGGCCAGCAGGCCGTGGCCGTCGCGCACGAGCGTCGCCGAGACCACCACCTCGTCGCCCTCGACGGCCCGGGCCGGGTACCCGTTCGGGGTCCGTGGCGACACCTCGCGGAAGGTGATCCGTCCGGTCGTGTCGGGGCCGGGGGGCGAGGAGCGCGACATCGTGTCTCCGTTTCCGGTGTGGTTCGAGGGGTCCGGGGGCTTCGACCTTCAACGGCCCCGGCGACGGCGCCGTTCGATCGGGCCGCGGCTCGGCGACGCGGTCAGCGTCGACGGACGGCCATGTCGAACCTACCCGTGGCCCACGGGAGATCAGCAGTGGAGATCCAGATCCCGCTGATCGAGAACACCCGGACGCCGAGCACGGTCGGGCGTCCCAGCACCATGAACGTGCGGTCGATGCCGCTCTCGGGGTCGGTGATCGTGATCTGGCCCGTCACCGCCGCGCCGCCCTCGGCGCGAAGGTCGACCTGCATCACGGTGCCGCCGTCGACCAGCCGGCCGCGCAGGCGGCCGCCGTCGCCCTCGGTGTCGGTCAGCTGGCCCTGGACCGTCGGGTCGAGCACGAACGAGTGGTTGAACTCGATCGGGCCGCGCAGGTCGACGTCCAGGTACACGTCCTGGACGAGCGGCCGCACGAGCGGCGCCACGGTCGCGGCGGTGAAGCCCGAGCGGGTCCGCCCCGAGTCGGGGTTGAGGAACGTGATCGGCCCCTCGCACTCCACCCGCCCGGCGTCGTTGCGGCACGGGGCGAGCGTGAGCCAGCGGCCCTCGGTGGTCCACCCGGGGGGCGCCACGCCGAACGTGGCGGTGTCGGGCGTGCCGGCGGGCGTGATGTCCAGCGCCTTGCCGCCCTTGGAGGAGATCACCATGAGGTGGGAGCAGTCGCGCCCTCCCGCGTAGACGATGCGCGTGCCGTCGGGTGACACGACCGGGTCGCAGATCGAGTCGTCGGTGACGAGCGTGGTGCGGTCGAGGGTGTCGGTCGAGATCCGCACCAGCTCGCGGCGACCCTTGGCCGGACCGACGGCGACGATGAAGCGGCCGTCGGGCGCGAACGCCGGGTCGTCCGCGGAGAAGTAGGTGGGCGTCTCGGTGCCAGAGGTGGCGGCCACGAGCGTGTAGCGCTGCGTGGTCCCGGGCACGACCGACTGCAGGATGAGCAGGTCGTCGGCGGGCGACCACGTGACGCCCACGTAGGAGCGCACCGACGGGTCCCCCAGACGGGAGATGGGCTCACCGAGCCTCGACACGATCTTCACGACGTTGCCGAGCACCCCCACCGGCAGCGGCACCGCGAACGAGCTGGGGTCGTGCAACGGCGGCCGCTGCGCGGAACGGGGCTCCGCCATGTCGGCCGTTCCCACGGCGAGGTAGGCGATGCTCGTGCCGGTGGCGTCCCACGCGATCGACTGGTCGCGGCCGAGCGAGCTGGTGACCGCGTCGGTCGCGAGCACGCGAGGTTCGCCGCCGGCGATCGGCACGACGACGAGCGAGTTGTCGGACCGGATGAACGCGACCAGGTCCGCGGTCGGTGCGATCGCCACGGCGGCCTGGCCGCCGCGCCCGATCGCCGCGCCCTGGGCGATCTCGACCGGAGCAGCGCCGCCCTGGCCGATCCAGACCCGGCCGTCGGGGGTGACGTAGGCGACCTGGCCGGACGGCTCGGTGTTGGACGAGGTCGATCCGCTCGAGTTCGACCCCTGGGGCACGGTCGTGGTCGACGGGTTGACGCCCTGGAGGTCGATCTCACCGCTGCGCTGAGCCTGGGCCCCACCGCTGCGCTGAGCCTGGGCGGGCTGCGCCACCAGCGCACCTACGACCGCCAGCGCCAGCACCGCCACGGCGGCGACCACCGGCACGGCCCGGCGCGCCCCCCGCCGGTCGGCGTGGGCCCGGTGCCCGTCGGGCGCGGTGGATCGGCGAGTCGACATGCGGTGACCCAGGGTACCGGGCGCCCCGAGCGGCTCTCCTGCGGTCGCCCGCAGCCGTCTCAGGATCCGCCGGCGCCGGTCCCGCCGTGAACGTCATGTGAATCCGGCGTCACCCCGGCGGCCGGGCCGGGGTCCGGCACTACCCTCCCCCGCGTGAAAGCGCTGCGTTCCTTCACCGTCCGCCCGCGCCTCCCGGAGGCCCTCGCCCCGCTCGACCGGCTGGCCAGCAACCTCCGCTGGTCATGGGACCGACCCACCAGGGAGCTGTTCACCAGCATCGACCCCCGCATCTGGGACGAGGGCGGCCACGACCCCCGGCGCGTGCTCGCCGAGGTGTCGCCGGCGCGGCTCGACGAGCTCGCCGCCGACCCCGGGTTCCTCGAGCGGCTGAGCTCGGTGACCGCCGCGCTCGACGCGTACGACTCGCTCCCCCGCTGGTTCCAGCAGGGCCTGGCCGACGGAGCGATCCCCACGACGAACGGCGAGTCCGCGCTCGACGGCGGCGTGGTCGCCTACTTCTCCCCCGAGTTCGGCATCGCCGAGGCGGTGCCCCAGTACTCGGGCGGCCTGGGCGTGCTCGCCGGGGACCACCTCAAGGCGGCGTCGGACCTGGGCGTGCCGCTCGTCGCCATCGGGCTCTTCTACCGGCACGGCTACTTCCGGCAGTCGCTCACCGTCGACGGGTGGCAGCAGGAGCGCTTCCCCGACCTCGACCCGTACGCGATGGCCCTCGAGCTGTGCGACGGCGTGCGCGTGTCGGTCGACCTGGCGGACCGGACGCTCGTGGCCCAGGTGTGGAAGGCCACGATCGGCCGCACCCCGCTGTACCTGCTCGACGCCGACATCGAGGAGAACCCGCACGACCTGCAGATGGTGACCGACCGCCTCTACGGCGGCGACGTGGAGCACCGCCTGCGCCAGGAGATCCTCCTCGGCATCGGCGGCGTGCGCGCGCTCGAGGCGCTCGGCGTCCCCGCGCACGTGTTCCACACCAACGAGGGCCACGCCGGCTTCCTGGGCCTCGAGCGCATCCGGACCCACATGCAGCGCGACGGCCTCACGTTCCCCCAGGCGCTCGAGGCCGTGCGCGCCGGCGCCGTGTTCACCACGCACACGCCGGTGCCCGCCGGCATCGACCAGTTCCCCCGCGAGCTCATCGAGCGCTACTTCTCCGGCTGGGCGGCCGAGTGCGGCATCGGGCTCGACGACCTCATGGCGCTCGGCCACCGCCCGCAGGACGCACCCGACGACCGATTCAACATGGCCGTGATGGGCATGCGACTGGCCGAGCGCCGCAACGGGGTGTCCGCGCTGCACGGCGAGGTCAGCCGCGAGATGTTCCACGACCTCTGGCCCGGCGTGCCCGAGGCCGAGACCCCCGTCGGCCACATCACCAACGGCGTGCACGGCTCCACGTGGGTGTCGCCCGAGCTGGCGGACCTGTACTCGGACCGCATCGGCGCCGACTGGCAGTGGGCCGGTCAGGACGCATGGGACGCGATCACCGGCGTGGACGACGACGTGCTGTGGCAGGCACACCGCTCCGCGAAGGTGCGGATGGTCGAGCACGTCCGCGAGCGGCTCCGGAACTCGGGGCTGTCGCTCGGGCGGTCCCCGTCCGAGCTCGCGTGGGTGGACGACGCGCTCGACCCCGACGCGCTGACGATCTGCTTCGCCCGCCGCTTCGCCACCTACAAGCGCGCCGCGCTCCTGCTGAGCCAGTCCGACCGCCTGCGCGCGCTGCTCGCGGACGAGGACCGGCCGATCCAGTTCGTGTTCGCCGGCAAGGCGCACCCGGCCGACGACAACGGCAAGGAGCTGATCCGCCAGATCGTCGCGTTCTCCCACGATCTCGAGGTGCGGACCCGCTTCGTGTTCGTCGAGGACTACGACATGGCCCTCGCCCGCTCGCTCGTCCAGGGCGCCGACATCTGGCTCAACACGCCGGTCCGGCCCATGGAGGCGTCGGGCACCAGCGGCATGAAGGCCGTGATGAACGGCGCCATGCACTGCTCCGTGCTCGACGGCTGGTGGGCCGAGTGCTTCCGGCCCGGCAACGCGCAGGGCGACGGCACCGGCGCCGACGGGCCCAACGGCTGGGCGATCTCGTCCGCGGAGTCCGTCGACGACGAGGCCCGCCGCGCCGAGCTCGAGGCCAACAGCCTGTTCGACATCCTCGAGACCCAGATCGTGCCGACGTACCACTCGGGCGGCGGCACCCCGACCGGGTGGGTCTCGATCATGAAGGAGTCGCTGCGCACGCTCGCCCCGTTCGTGAGCGCCCACCGCATGGTGCGCGACTACGTCGAGGCGCTGTACCTGCCCGCGGCGTCACGCGCCGACGAGCTGTCGGCCGATGGCTACTCCGGCGCCAAGGAGCTCGCCGCGTTCCGCTCCCGGCTCGACGACTCGTGGCACCAGGTCCACGTGGACGACGTCGACATGGACGAGGCGATCGCGGACCTGGGCGGCACCCGCCGGGTCACCGCCAAGGTCGCGCTGGGCGAGCTCCAGCCCGACGAGGTCGAGGTGCAGCTGGTCGCCGGCCGAGTCGGGCAGTCGGGCGAGCTCGAGGACGCGGTCACGGTCGTCATGGCCGACGAGGGCCCGACCGACGACGCCCACCGCACCTTCGCCGGCGAGGCCCCGATCGTGGCCGCCGGCCGCATGGGCGTGAACGTCCGCGTGGTGCCGTGCAGCCGCCTGGTCGACGACCCGCTCGAGCTCGGCCACGTCGCCTGGGCGGGCTGAAGGGTCTCCCCACCGCTCAGGCGAGGCCTTCCGCTCCCCGCCGCTCAGGCGAAGTCGGCCTTGCCGGGTCCCTCCCGCAGGAACGACCGCACGCCGACGGTGGCGTCGTCGGTCCCGAACGAGTCCACGAACAGCCGCTGCTCCAGGAGCAGGCCGTCGTCGAGCGAGCCCTCCAGTCCCCCGTCGATCGCCTGCTTGGCCAGCGCGAGGGCGGCCCGCGGCCCCTTCGTGAACGCGGCCGCCCGTTCGAGCGCCAGGCTCAGCGCGTCCTCCGGAGCGATCGCGTCGACCAGCCCGATCGCCAGCGCCCCGTCGGCGTCGAGCGTGCGGCCCGTCATCACCAGGTCCTTCGCCCGGGCCGGTCCGACGAGGCGGGCGAGCCGCTGCGTGCCGCCGCCGCCGGGGATGATCCCCAGCAGGATCTCGGGCTGGCCGAACCGGGCCCGAGCGGAGGCCACCCGGAAGTCGCAGGCCAGGGCGAGCTCGCACCCGCCGCCGAGCGCCACCC
>JAEXGP010000234.1 GCA_023450775.1 Actinomycetes bacterium
GGGCACGGGCCAGCAGCGCCGCCTGGTCGTAGCCACGGGTCCGACGCCGCGTGGGGCTGGTGGGTGCCCAGGTGACGGCGTCGACCGGCGTGCGCGAGCGGGTGACGAACACGGACATGGCCCTGGCCAGGACCGCCAGCGCATCCCGGTGGTTGCGGAACTTGAGCTCAGCGACCAGGCGGGGCACGGCGTCCCGGTAGGCGAGGAGCGCCCAGCAGGCGTCGAGCCCGAGCGGGGGCGCCAGGTCGGGCGCCGGCGGCAGCTCGGACGCGCAGCCGACGCACAGCCCCGAACCGGGCGACCGGCACACGGCGCAACGGTGTGGAGCGAGGACGTCGAGCACAGCTCGACCATACGGACCGCCCCTGACACTGCCGGTTCCGGCCGAACCTGAGGGCGTCGGCGGGTCCGCGGACGCGCAAGGGGGGAGCGCCGTGGCCGCCGGTAGAGTGTTCCCGCCTATGGGATTCATGGATCGACTGCTGCGCACCGGCGAGGGGAAGAAGGTCCGCGCGCTCGCGGACCTGATGCCCGACATCGGCGCGCTCGAGCCCGAGCTGCAGGCCCTCTCCGACGAGGACCTCCAGCACCGCACCGTGGAGTTCCGGGAGCAGCTCGATCGCGGCATCGACGTCGACGACCTGCTCATCCCGGCCTTCGCGACCGTCCGGGAGGCGGCCAGCCGCGTCATCGGCCAGCGCCACTACGACGTGCAGCTCATGGGCGGCGCCGCGCTGCACTTCGGCTGGGTGGCCGAGATGAAGACCGGTGAGGGCAAGACCCTGGTCTCCACGCTGCCGGTGTACCTGAACGGGCTCACCCAGAAGGGTGTGCACGTCATCACGGTCAACGACTACCTGGCCCGGCGCGACGCCGAGTGGATGGGGCGCGTGCACCGCTTCCTCGGCCTGACCATCGGCATGATCCTGCCGGGCGAGCAGGACCCGAACTTCAAGCGCGAGCAGTACGCCTGCGACATCACCTACGGCACCAACAACGAGTTCGGCTTCGACTACCTGCGCGACAACATGGCGCTGTCGCTGGAGGAGAAGGTCCAGCGCGGCCACTCCTACGCCATCGTGGACGAGGTCGACTCGATCCTCATCGACGAGGCCCGCACGCCGCTCATCATCTCGGGCCGGGTCGGCGACGCGGCCAAGCTCTACTACAAGTTCGCCTCCGTGGCCCGGGGCCTGACCCGGGACATCGACTACGAGGTCGACGAGGAGAAGCGGGTCGTCTTCCCGCTCCCCGAGGGCATCCAGAAGGTCGAGAAGAGCCTCGGCGTCGAGAACCTCTACGACGACGTCGCCAACGGCCTGGTCCACCAGCTGCAGGTGGCGATCAAGGCCAAGGAGCTCTACAAGCGGGACCGTGACTACCTGGTCCAGCAGGGCGAGGTGAAGATCGTCGACGAGTTCACCGGTCGCATCCTCGACGGGCGCCGGTGGTCCGAGGGCCTCCACCAGGCCGTCGAGGCCAAGGAAGGCGTGAAGATCAAGGAGGAGAACCAGACCCTGGCGACGGTCACCCTCCAGAACTACTTCCGCATGTACGAGAAGCTCGCCGGCATGACGGGCACGGCCGTCACCGAGGCCGCCGAGTTCATGTCGACCTACAACCTGCAGGTGGTGCCGATCCCCACGCACCGCCCGATCCAGCGCCAGGACGACGCGGACCTGATCTACCGCACCGAGGCCGCCAAGTTCTCCGCCGTGGTCGACGACATCGTCGAGCGCCAGGCGGTGGGCCAGCCGGTCCTCGTCGGCACCGTGTCGGTCGAGAAGTCCGAGCGCCTGAGCCGCGAGCTCGAGAAGCGCGGCGTCGAGCACGCGGTGCTCAACGCCAAGCAGCACACGCGTGAGGCCGAGATCGTCACGCAGGCCGGCCGCATCGGCTCGGTCACCGTGGCCACCAACATGGCCGGTCGCGGCGTCGACATCCTGCTCGGCGGCAACCCCGAGGGCCTCGCCCGCCGGGAGGTCCATGCCGAGGGGCTCGAGGAGGGCTCCGAGGAGTACGAGGCCCGCTACGAGGAGCTGCTCGCCAAGTACGGGGCCGAGTGCAAGGCCGAGGGCGAGGAGGTCCGCCAGCTCGGCGGTCTGTACGTGCTCGGCACCGAGCGCCACGAGAGCCGCCGCATCGACAACCAGCTCCGCGGCCGCTCCGGCCGCCAGGGCGACCCGGGCGCGAGCCGCTTCTACCTGTCCCTCGAGGACGACCTCATGCGGTTCTTCGCCACCGGCGCCATCGAGTGGGTGATGGGCAAGGGCTGGGACGACGACGTGCCGATCGAGGCCAAGATGGTCACGCGCGCCATCGAGAAGGCCCAGAACACCGTCGAGGCCCGGAACGCGGAGATCCGCAAGAACGTCCTCAAGTACGACGAGGTCATGAACGAGCAGCGCAAGGTCATCTACGCGCGGCGCGACGAGGTGCTCGAGGGCATCGACCTCCGGGAGGAGACCCTGCAGGCGCTCGCAGAGGCGGTCGACGGCCTGCTCCAGACGCACTGCGGCTCCGACTACACCGAGGAGTGGGACGTCGAGGCGCTGCTCGGCGACACCGCCACCTACTGGCCCACGCAGCTCACGCAGCAGGACCTGGCCGACGCGGCCACCAGCGACCAGCTCTACGACCTGCTCATGGGCGACGCCACCCGCCACTACGAGGAGCGGGAGGAGGAGTTCGGCGCCGACACGTTCCGCCAGATCGAGCGGCAGATCATGCTGCGCATCATCGACACGAAGTGGCGCGACCACCTCAAGGAGATGGACTACCTCCAGGAGGGCATCAACCTCCGGGCGCTCGGCCAGAAGGATCCGCTGACCGAGTGGCAGCGTGAGGGCTTCGACATGTTCGGCAAGCTCATGGAGGCCGTGAACCGCGAGTACGTGCAGTACATCATGCACGTGCAGGTGGTGAAGGAGGAGCAGCCCAAGCTCCAGCCGCAGCGCTTCGACTACTCGGCACCCGAGGACCCCTCCGAGGGCCCCAACCCGGTGCCGGCGGTCGTGGCCGCCGAGAGCGCGCACGACGCCGCGCAGCCGCAGGCCGACGAGCCCGTCGCCCAGCAGCCGGTGGTCAAGAGCGAGTGGGACAAGACGCCGCGCAACGCGCCGTGTCCCTGCGGCAGCGGCAAGAAGTTCAAGGTCTGCCACGGCGCCGCCTGAACAGTGCAGGACTTCTCACCCCGCATCACCGCCCTCCGCTCCCGACTGGCCGAGGCCGAGGGCTACCTCCGGGTCGGCGAGCTCCGCGCCCGCCGGCCCCAGCTGGAGACCGAGCTCGGCCGCCCCGACCTCTGGGACGACCCCGAGTCGGCCCAGGCGCTGCAGCGCGAGTTCGCCGAGCTCAGCGACGACCTCGACCTGTACGAGGGCCTGAGCTCCCGCGTCGACGACGTCGACACGCTCGCCGAGCTGATGCGCGAGGAGGGCGACGAGTCGCTCGAGCCCGAGATCGAGGCGGAGCTCGACGCGCTGGTCGCCGAGTTCGACCGTCTGGAGCTGCGAGCGCTGTTCACCGGCGAGTACGACGACCGCGACGCGATCGTCGAGATCAACTCGGGCGCCGGCGGCGTCGACGCCCAGGACTGGGCCGAGATGCTGCTGCGCATGTACGTGCGGTGGGCGGAGCGATCCTCCATGGACCTTGAGATCGAGTCGCTCAACGAGGGCACCGAGGCCGGCATCTCGTCGGCCACGTTCCTGCTCAAGGGTCGCAACGCCTACGGCCTGATGCGCTCCGAGCACGGCGTGCACCGGCTGGTCCGCATCTCGCCGTTCGACAACAACGCCCGACGCCAGACCAGCTTCGCCTCGGTCAAGGTGACGCCCTGGATCGACGACGTCGACGACGAGGTCGAGATCGACGACAAGGACCTGCGCATCGACGTCTACCGGTCCTCGGGTGCGGGCGGTCAGCACGTGAACGTGACCGACTCCGCGGTCCGCATCACCCACCTGCCCACCGGCATCGTCACGTCGTGCCAGAACGAGCGGTCCCAGCACCAGAACAAGGACCGCGCCATGAAGATCCTGAAGGCCAAGCTGCTCGAGCTCGAGCGTCAGAAGCGGGCCGACAAGCTGGCCGAGATCACCGGCGAGGGCGCGGCCGTCGACTTCGGCAGCCAGGACCGCAACTACGTGCTGCAGCCCTACCAGCAGGTCAAGGACCTCCGCTCCGGCGTGGAGCTGTCCAACCCCGAGGCGGTGCTCGACGGCGAGCTGGACGCTCTCATGGAGGGCTACCTCCAGTGGGTCCGGGCGGGGAGCCCCGCCGTCGGCTGAACGGGTGTGAATGGTGTCTCGGGCGCCGGGACCCCTCCGCCACTCCGGGCGTCGGGACTGAGAGACTGACGTCCGGCGCGATCCCGGCCGTCACGCAGCGGGGCTATCGTCACCGGTTCGTAACAGTCAGTCCTGTTCGCGGGTTCCTTCCCTCCCCCCGCGAGAGAGGTCAGCGTGATCAAGCTCGACAACGTCACCAAGATCTACAAGGGCGAGATGGTCGCCCTTCGTGACGCTTCGGTCGACATCGACAAGGGCGAGTTCGTGTTCCTGGTCGGGCCCTCGGGGTCCGGCAAGTCCACCTTCCTGCGCCTGCTCAACCGCGAGGAGCGCCCCGAGAAGGGCCGCATCTTCGTGGCCGGCAAGGACATCGCCGAGCTCCCCGGCTACAAGGTGCCCTACCTGCGGCGGAACATCGGCAGCATCTACCAGGACTTCAAGCTGCTGCCGTCCAAGAGCGTCTACGAGAACGTGGCGTTCGCGCTCGAGGCGATCGGGCGGCCCAAGTCGGCCATCAAGGACGCCGTGCCCCAGATCCTGGACCTGGTCGGCCTCTCCAAGAAGCAGTCGAACATGCCCGACGAGCTCTCGGGCGGCGAGCAGCAGCGCGTGTCCATCGCCCGGGCGTTCGTGAACCGGCCGCTGATCCTCCTGGCCGACGAGCCGACCGGCAACCTGGACCCGGCGACGTCGGTCGGCATCATGAAGCTGCTCGACCGCATCAACCGGACCGGCACGACCGTCGTCATGGCCACCCACGACCGCGGCATCGTCGACACGATGCGTCGCCGCGTGATCGAGCTGGACCGCGGCCGAGTGGTCCGCGACCAGGCCCGCGGCGTCTACGAGTGAGGGCACGTGGCCGTTCGAATTGATTACGTCCTCAAGGAGACGGGGACCAACCTCGTCCGCAACCTGACCCTGACGTTCGCCGCGGTGCTCACCGTGGCGGTGTCGCTGGCCATGGTCGCCGCCAGCTACCTGATCGGCGCCGGCATCAACAACAGCTTCCTGGGCCTGCGCTCGGACGTCGACCTGTTCGTCTACATGAACCCCGCGGCGACCGCCGAGCAGATCCAGGCCATGGAGAAGACGCTCGACGGCAGCCCGCAGGTCAACGAGTTCGACTTCTACGACAGCGCCCGCTCGTTCGACGAGTTCAAGCGCCTGTTCCGCGACCAGCCCGACCTGATCAACACGATCAAGCCCGAGGACCTGCCGCAGAGCTTCCGGATCAAGCCCAAGTCGACCGACGCCGAGGTCGTGTCCTCGCTCGGCGACACCCTGCAGGCCAAGGAGGGCGTGCTGCGCGTCGAGTACGCCGCCGAGTACGCCAAGCGCATGCAGACGTCGGTGCGCACCCTCAACACCTGGGTGCTGATCGTGGGCGCGGTGCTGATCGCCGCGTCGGTGCTGCTGATCTTCAACACCATCCGGACGGCCGTGTTCGCGCGCCGTCGTGAGATCGAGGTCATGCGCCTGGTCGGTGCCAGCAACTGGTTCATCCGATTGCCCTTCATCGTCGAGGGGCTGGTCCACGGCCTGCTCGGCGCGTTCCTGGCCGCCATCGGCGCGTGGGGCTTCGACCAGCTCTGGAAGCGCAACTTCGTCGACCAGGTCGGCTTCGAGCTCCTCAACCAGATCCGGTGGGACTCGGGGCAGCTGTGGGCGTCGATCGCGATCATCTTCGTGGTGGGCGCCATCACGGGCGCGGTCGGCTCGGGCATCGCCGTGAGCCGGTTCCTGAAGGTCTGACGGGCCGAGAGATCCGACGGCCCGTCGGGCCGCGCGAACCGGGGGGTTCACAGGGGTGGGGGACGAGGACTACCGAACGATCCGCTACGACGTGGACGACGGCATCGCCACGTTGACGTTGCACCGACCGGACCACATGAACGCCTTCACGGTGCGCATGTGCCTGGAGATGCTCGACGCCTTCGATCGGGTCGACGCGGATCCGGCGGTGCGGGCGGTCATCGTCACCGGCAGCGGGCGGGCGTTCTGCGCGGGCGCGGACCTGGGCGCCGGCGCCGACGTGTTCGACCCCGCGGGCTCGGCGGCGGCCGAGACGTCGGAGGAGCTGGCCTCCGACCGGCAGCCGGCCGCCGAGTCGGCTGAGGTGTCCGAGCTGTCGCCGGGGGACCGGGCCATGCAACGTCCGATCGACCCGCGGCGTGACTTCGGCGGCCTGCTCACCCTTCGCATCTTCGAGGTGACCAAGCCGGTGATCGCCGCGATCAACGGGCCGGCCGCGGGCATCGGCGCCACCATGACGCTGCCGATGGACATCCGCCTGGCCTCCGGAGGCGCCAGGTTCGGCTTCGTGTTCGCCGCCCGGGGAATCGTGCCCGAGGCGTGCTCCAGCTGGTTCCTGCCCCGGCTGGTCGGCATCCAGCAGGCGCTCGAGTGGTGCTACACGGCCAAGGTCTTCCCGGCCGCCGAGGCGCACCACGCCGGGCTGGTCCGCTCGCTGCACGAGCCCGAGGAGCTGCTGCCCGCGGCGAGGGAGCTGGCGCAGCAGATCGCATCGTCCTCCGCACCGGTGTCGGTCGCGCTGACCCGCCAGCTCATGTGGAAGGGCCTGGTCGCGGACCACCCCATGGAGGCGCACCGGCGAGACTCGCCCGGCGTCACCACCACCGGCGCCGGCGCGGATGCCCGAGAGGGCATCACCGCGTTCTTCGAGAAGCGACTGCCCGAGTGGCGACAGGAGGTCCCCGGCGATCTCCCCGACTGGTTCCCCTGGTGGGACCAGCCCACCTTCGACGGCGACTGACGGCTCCGCCCTCCCGGTTCTCGGGACGTCTCGCGCCCGTTGTGGGCGCCCCGCGTCCCGAGTCCAGCGTCCTCCGGCGACATCGTGACCTGCGTCACCGATCGTTGACAATCGGTCTACGACCCGTCACGATATATCGCAACGGATCGGAACCGATCGAGAACCATCGGCCCCGACCACACGGAAGGAGCTCATCACGAGCCCACGAACCACGAGAGGGGCCGCGACATGCGACCGCACGACATCGCACACGCACACCATCGAGCCGAGGCCGAGGCCTACGCAGCCGAGTGGCGCGGCGGGCTCGACCCGACGGGTCGCCGCTCGCGCCGCGGGCGTGGCCCGGCGCGCGGCATGGGCCGAGGC
>JAEXGP010000235.1 GCA_023450775.1 Actinomycetes bacterium
GCCGAGGCCCGTCAGGCCGCCGCCGAGCGCGAGGCCCGCGTGCTCGCCGCCCGCAACGCCCCCGAGGACGAGGGCTCGGTGCTGAAGGAGGGCTCCGCCGACTCCGACGTCGCGGCCGCCGCCCCCACCGCCAACGAGGTGGCCGCCGAGGAGCTGGCCGCCGACGGGCAGCCGGCCGAGGCCTCGCCCGTCACCCCCCACACCGAGGAGCACTGATGGCCGACATCACCGCAGCAGACGTCAAGTCCCTCCGCGACGCCACGGGCGCCGGGATGATGGACGCCAAGAAGGCCCTGGTGGAGGCCGACGGCGATCGTCAGAAGGCCGCGCAGATCCTGCGCCAGAAGGGCCTCAGCAAGGTCGCCACGCTCGAGGACCGGGAGAACAACCAGGGCGCGGTCGCGATCGCGACCCAGGGCAACGTGGCCTCGCTGGTCGAGCTCAAGTCCGAGACGGACTTCTCGGCCAAGGCCGACGACTTCGTGCAGCTGACGCAGCGCCTCGCGGACGCCGTCCTCGCCGACGGCGAGGGTGCGGTCGACTCGCTCAAGGACGACCTGGACAGCCTCAAGATCGCCAAGCGCGAGAACATCGAGATCGGCAAGGTCGCCCGGTTCGAGGCGGCCGAGGGCAACGTGCTCGACGCCTACGTCCACATCCAGGACGGTCGCGGCACCAACGCCGTGCTGCTCGAGGTCGAGGGCTCGGACCTGGAGACCGCGCACGAGATCGCGCTCCACATCGCGTTCGCCAAGCCGTCCGCCCTGAGCCGTGACGAGATCGATCCCGCGCTGGTCGAGACCGCCCGCAGCGGCTTCGAGGAGCTGACGATCAAGGAGGGCAAGCCGGAGCAGGCCGTGCCCAAGATCGTCGAGGGCCGCATGAACTCCTGGTACGGCGAGCGAGTGCTGCCCGAGCAGGGCATGTTCGGCGACAAGGAGACGGTCCAGCAGCGGCTCGGCGACGGACGGATCGTCCGCTTCGCCCAGGCCGTCATCGGGGACTGAAGGTGGCGGCGCCTCGCTGGGGTCGGGTGCTGATCAAGCTCTCCGGCGAGGCGTTCGCCGGCGACGCCGGCTTCGGGATCGACGGCGACACCGTCTCCGAGATCGCGTCCGAGATCGTCGAGGTCAAGGAGCGCTTCGACGTCGACGTCGCGGTCGTCGTCGGCGGCGGCAACATCTGGCGCGGCATGACGGGCGAGGGTGCGGGCATGGACCGCGCCCAGGCCGACTACATGGGCATGTTGGCCACGATCATCAACGGTCTGGCGCTCCAGGAGACGCTGGAGCGCCTCGGCCAGCCCACCCGCGTGCAGACCGCTATCCAGATGGCGCAGGTGGCCGAGCCCTACATCCGCCGTCGTGCGATCCGCCACCTCGAGAAGGGTCGTGTCGTCATCTTCGTCGGCGGCACCGGCAACCCGTTCATGACCACGGACACCACCGCCGCGCTGCGGGCGGTCGAGATCGACGCCGGCGCCATCCTCATGGGCAAGAACGGCACGGACGGCGTGTACACGGCCGACCCGCGGGTCGACGAGAGCGCCGAGTTCCTGGCCGAGGTCAGCTACATCGACGTGCTCAACCGCGGCCTCAAGGTGATGGACTCGACGGCGATCTCGCTGTGCATGGACAACGAGCTGCCGATCTGCGTGTTCGACCTGATGGGTCGGAACCTCGCGCCGATCCTGGCCGGCGAGACCGTCGGCACCCTCGTCTCCTGAACGCCCTTCATCGCGAGCGCCGTTCCTGACCCTCGAGAGCGGGACAGCGAGGATCGGGGTCCTTGGACCCTGTTGCGGCACTCAGGCGCTCCGTAGGTTCGTCCTCGAGGGCCGACCCGGCACCGCGCCGGCGGTCGGCGAGAGGAGGCACCATGACCACCGCGTCCGCCCCGGTCGAGGCCGACCGGATCGTCCAGGTCAAACGAGGGAGCGTCGACCGCTTCCTCATCGGCATCGGCGCCGTCGTCACGGTCGCGTTCATCGTGGCCGGCGCCCTGCTGATGTGGGGCGCCAACTTCGCGGACGACTACGTGCACCGGGAGCTGTCGTCGCAGAACATCACGTTCCCGTCGGCCGACGAGCTGCGCGAGGAGGGCCGTGACGACCTGGTCGAGTTCGCCGGGGTGCAGGTCACCACGGGCGCCGAGGCCGAGGCCTACGCCAGCTACATCAACGGCCACCTCGAGGGCATCGCAGACGGCAAGACCTATTCGGAGATCGACGACCGCGGCGCCCGCCAGGCGGTCACCGACGCCCAGGAGGCGGGGGCGCCGGCCGAGCAGATCGCCGAGCTGCAGGCGACCGCGACGAAGCTGACCCAGCAGCGGGACACGCTGTTCAAGGGAGAGACGCTCCGCGGCCTGCTGCTGACCAGCTACGCCTGGTCGACCGTCGGTCGCATCGCCGGCTACGCGGCGTGGGCCGCCTTCGCCGCCGCGCTGGTGATGGCCGTGCTGTGCGTGATGGGCTTCGTCCACCTGCGCCGGTCGGAGCACACACCCGCCTGACGCCGGCGAACGCTCCGGGTCATGCCCGTGCACCCTCGGGTCCCCGAGGGTGCACGGGTGTCTCACCCCCGGTGGTCGGTTGTGGGAGGCTGGCCCCGTGAGCGACGAGTTGATCGAGGCGGTGCTGGAGGACGCGGGTGAGCACATGGAACGGGCCGTGGCCCACGCGCGCCAGGAGTTCGCGGGGGTCAGGACGGGCCGTGCCAACCCCGGCCTCGTCGAGAAGCTGCCCGTCGACTACTACGGCGCACCGACCCCGCTCCAGCAGCTGGCCAGCTTCTCCGTCCCCGACGCACGGATGCTCGTCATCACGCCGTTCGACAAGGGCGCCATGGCCGGCATCGAGCGGGCCATCCAGGACTCGCAGCTCGGGCTGAACCCGTCCAACGACGGTGTGGCCATCCGGCTGGCGTTCCCGCCGCTGACCGAGGAGCGTCGCAAGGAGTACGTGCGGCTGGTCAAGAACAAGGCCGAGGACAGCCGCAACGCCGTGCGGGGCGCCCGGCGCGACGCCCGCAAGGACCTCGACGCGCTCGAGAAGGACGGCGACATCTCCGCCGACGAGCTGCGCCGGGCCGAGGGCGAGCTCGACAAGCTGACGAAGCAGCACGAGGCGGCGATCGACGAGGCGCTCGAGGCGAAGACCGTCGAGCTCCTCGAGGGCTGAGCGCCACCAGAGGACTGGGTAGGAGGACTGCGATGACGGACCAGGACGATCCGGGCCGGGTGGAGGAGCCGCGCTCCGAGGGGGTGCGGATCATCGGCGCCCAGGAGGCCGCCGAGGCGGCCGGCCGCTCCGACGTGGCGCGCCGGCGCCGGCGGGGCGAGAAGCGCTACGGCGACCGCCCCGACCAGCCAGAGGCGGCCGAGGACCTGCCCACGGTCCGCATCTCCACCAGCGACACCGACGACCCGGGCGACCGTTTCGGCGAGGTGCCGGTGGTCCGCCCCCGCACCGACGAGCCGCGGTGGGCCGACGACGACACGTCGAGCCACGGCTACGGCCACGCCCGCGCGCTGCCGGCCGAGGACGAGCCGGAGCCCGAGCCGGCGTGGGAGTCGGAGCCCGACCCGTACGCGCCGGTCGACGAGGTGCCCGACTGGGGCGGCGAACCCGCCGAGGGCGGCGACCCGTTCGCCGCACCCGACGACTCGTTCGTGCTGCCGCACTGGACGGAGCCGCCCACGGGCCAGGTGCCCAAGGTCGTGATCGGCGACGACGTGATCGAGGACGAGCCCACCGGCAGCTTCGCGTCCGCGCCCCGGTGGCGCGACGAGGGTGAGCGCCACCAGGAGACCGACTTCGACGACCTGCTCGACGACGCCCCGCGGTTGGGCGCGCTACGAGGCGGTGACGACCCCATGGACGATGCCGAGGACGACTTCTTCTTCGACTCCGAGGTCGACCGGGACCCGATCGAGGCGTTCGCGCCCGACGACGACGAGATGGCGCTCGAGGAGCGCCGTCCCGCCCGCCGCACGCGCACCCGCCAGCGCCCCGCGCCGCAGGACGACGACGACTTCTTCGGCGGTCCGCCGTCGGACGACGGCGGGGTCGGCGGCGACCGCAACCTGGCCACCGCGGTCTTGGTCGGCGTCGTGCTCGTGGCCGTCGGTCTGCTGTGCTTCAAGCTCGGCGGCCTGGCGACGACCGTGCTGGCCTGCGTGGTCGTGGGCGCCGCGGCCTTCGAGTACTTCGGCACGGTCGAGACCCGTGGCTTCCAGCCCGCAGGGCTGCTCGGCCTGGTCTCGACCGTCGGTCTGATGATCGCCACCTACACCTCGGGCCTCAACGCGTACCCGATCGTCCTGACGTTGACCGTCGTGCTCGGCCTGCTCTGGTACCTCTGGGTCCAACCGGGAGAGCACTCGGTCCGCAACCTCGGCGTCACGCTGCTCGGCGTGATGTGGATCGGCTTCCTGGGCTCGTTCGCCACGCTGTTCCTGGGCCTCGGCAAGGTGCTCGAGGACGCCGGCGCGAAGTCCAACATCGGCATCGGCGTGATCATCGCCGCGGTGGTGGTGGCCGTGAGCCACGACATCGGCGCCTACTTCATCGGCCGCTACTTCGGCCGCACGCCCCTGTCGGCGGCGAGCCCCAACAAGACGCTCGAGGGGACCGCCGGGGGCGTCGGCGTCGCCGTGGTGGTCACGCTCGTCGTCGTGGGGATCTTCGACATCGCCCCCATCGGCGGCGACATCTTCCGGGTGTTCGTGTTCGCCCTGCTGTGCGCGGTCGTGGCGCCGATCGGCGACCTGTGCGAGTCGTTCGTCAAGCGCGACCTGGGCATCAAGGACTTCGGGTCGATCCTGCCGGGCCACGGCGGTGTGATGGACCGCTTCGACGCCCTGCTGTTCGTCCTGCCCACGGCGTACTTCGTCACGCTGCTGTTCGACATCTGGGGCTGAGCCCGGGTGCCGTCCCCGAGGGCGCTGTTCGGGTCGCCCCTGAGGGCGCTGTTCGGGTCGCCCCTGAGGGCGCTGTTGGGGAGCGCACCGGCGCACGGTGATCGACGGGCCACCCTCGGTACGATGACCAGCGCATGAGCAGCCACGCGACCACGGTCGCCCTCCTCGGCTCCACGGGCTCCATCGGGACGCAGACGCTCGACGTCGTGGCCGCCGAGCCGGAGCGGTTCCGGATCGTCGCCCTCGGTGCCGGTTCCGACGTCGCCACGCTCGCGGCGCAGGCCCGCGAAGTCCGCCCCGAGGTCGTGGTCGTCGCCGACGACACGAAGGCCGCCGAGCTGCGTGACCTGGTGCCGGCGGGCATCAGGGTCGAGGCCGGCCCCGACGCCATGGCCTCCGCCGCCGCCGAGGCCGACGTGGCCGTCAACGCCGTGGTCGGCTTCGCCGGACTCCCGGTCACGATGGCGGTCCTCCAGGCCGGCAAGCGCCTGGCGCTCGCCAACAAGGAGTCGCTGATCGCCGCCGGGCCCGTGGTGCGGACGGTCCGGGACACGCCGGGAGCCGAGATCGTGCCGGTGGACAGCGAGCACTGCGCCGTCCACCAGTGCCTCCGGGCGGGGGAGGGGACCCGCCGCCTCGCCCGCATCGTGCTCACCGCCTCGGGCGGCCCGTTCCGCGGTCGCACCGCCAAGGACCTCGCCGGGGTGACCCGGGAAGAGGCGCTCGCCCACCCCACGTGGAGCATGGGGCCCAAGATCACCGTCGACTCGTCCACGCTCATGAACAAGGGCCTCGAGGTGATCGAGGCCCACGAGCTGTTCGACGTGGACTACGACCACATCGACGTCGTCGTGCACCCGCAGTCGATCGTGCACTCCATGGCCGAGTTCACCGACGGGGCGACGATCGCCCAGCTGTCCATGCCCGACATGCGGCTGCCGATCGGGTACGCGCTGGCGTTCCCCGACCGCATCGGCACGCCGTTCGGCGGCATGGACCTCACGCAGTCGTTCGAGCTCACGTTCGAGCCGCCCGACCGTGGCACCTTCCGGTGCCTGGCGCTCGCCGAGCGAGCGGGTCGGACCGGTGAGACCGCACCGGCGTGGATGTCCGCGGCCAACGAGGTCGCCGTTGATGCGTTCCTCGACGGCCGGGTGGCCTGGGCCGGCATCGCCGAGCTCGTCGAACGGGCGCTCGACCGCTGGGACGGCACGCCCGCCGACTCGCTCGAGGCCGTGCTCGCCGCCGACGCCGCGGCACGCGCGCTGACCGCCGAGCTCCTCGACCGGGAGGTCGCGGCGTGACCCTGCAGGACCCCGGCCGCGACGGCAC
>JAEXGP010000337.1 GCA_023450775.1 Actinomycetes bacterium
GCTGCACACGATCCTGCCGCTGCACGACGAGTTGGCCCCGGCGCCGGGGCGGGGCTGGATCGTCACGCCGGACGGCGTGTGCGGGGTGCAGCTCGCTCGGTGATCGCCGCCTGCGGACGGCGGTCCAGCAGACCGCTGCGGACCACGTGCTCCACGAGCAGCCGCCGCCGGTCCAACGCGCTGAGGCCCAGGTCGCCGTGCAGGCCGCGCACGCCCGAGCGTTCGAGCTTCTCGCACAGGTGGTCGAGCTTCCGGTTGAACTTGGCCATCGTCCATCCGAGCTGGGCCGCGCAGGCACGGTTCGACGGGATCGGCGCCCACTGGTCCGACGGTCGCAGCACGCGGTGCTCGCAGAGGACGCCGAGCAGCTCCCACTGGTCGTCGTTGAGCTCCGGGTGGCCCCAGTCGAGCGTGACCAGCGGCCCCTTCGGATCAGGCCCGAGGTCGGCCAGCCGTTCGGCACGCTCTCTCACGACCACCAGCTCGTACTCGGCCGGTCCGGCCGTGAACGCCACGAGCGACTCGACCTGCAACACGGGCGCGGACGACCCGGGGCCCACCGTGGACGAGCTCAACTCGGCGGCCGACAGCAGCGTGAGCGTGGCCGAGCGGCCGACGTTGTCGAGCCACCATGAGCGGCCGTCGTGGCGAAAGCGACCGACCACGCGGTGCAGGTACGGATTGGCGTCGACGACCATCCGGGCGGCCCGGCCGAAGGTCAGCTCCTCGTCCGGTTCCACCACCCGCTGGTCACCGCAGTGCTCCACCAGCAGCCGGTCGTCGGTGCTCGCCATCACGTTCCTCCTGACCTGGTCCCTCCACCGGATCCGGGCACCTTAGGACTCATTTCATGCCATTTCACATCCTCTCGACGGGCGACTCGTCGGCCGGATCGGGCAGTCTTGGGCCATGCCCGCACGACCGACCCCCGAGACCGGACCACCGCCCGCCGGCGGAGAGACGGATCCCGTGCTCGTGCGCCGGGCGGCGGTGCTGCACTGGTCGGAGCTCGGCCAGCGGGTCGCCTACCTGTGCTTCGGGTTGGCCGTCGTCGTGTTCGTCGTCGCGTTCATCGCCCAGTTCCCGGCGTGGACCGTGGTGGTCGTCGTCGGACTGATGGCGATCGGCTCGGTGCTCTTCATCCCGGCCGTGATCTTCAACTACGCCGCGAAGGCCGCGGAGAAGGAGGAGCGGGGCGAGGGCTCCGGGTACTGAGCCGGCCGCTCAGGTTCGCGCCGGGAGCGTCGGCTCGACCTCGTCGGAGCGCTCCACCCGCCACACCGTGTCGGTCTTGTACTCCGGTCCGTCGACGACGCCGCACGTCGGGGTCGGGATCTGCCGGTCGGGGACGACCACGCTCTCGACCGCCCGCACGCTGCCGTCCTGCAGCAGTGCCGTCGACCGCACGGTCGTGGCCATCGTGGTGCGGTCGAAGCCGACGACCTCCACGCCGCGCGCCGCGTCGGCCCAGTCCCAGCCGATCTCGACCAGCCCAGCCCGGTCGGCGGCCTGCGCCGGCCCGCCGGCGAACAGGGCGCTGCCCCGACAGTGCGGGGCGAACCGTGCGGGTGGCTCGGCGCGGCGGACGAGCAGGTCGGTCAGCTCCGCGTCCAGGTGGCCCCAGGCGTAGCCGTCGGGGAACGTGATCGCCGTCGGAGCGAAGCGGTGGCCACCGGTGTGGGAGATGCGCTGGCGCCGCACCGACGCGCCCGAGGCGGCGACCACGTGCGCCAGCTCCTCGAACATCGACGTGCCCAGGCTGCCGCAGCACTGGTCCCGCCGACCGTGGGTGCACACGAGCACCTCGGCGGACGGCGCGTCGTCGACCTCGGCGCCGTCCCGATCGAACGGGACGGCGCCGTCGGCAGGGGCCATGCCGAGCACCGACCGACCTGCGACGACGACCTGCGACTCCGCCACCACCCACTCGCGTCGCTCGTACGGTCCGCGCAGCTCCTGGCCACCCACGTCCACCACACGGGCCCGGTGCTCGGTGATGCGACGACGCCCGGCCGACTCGTCGGCCGCCACCGGGACGCGAGCGAACGCCCGCCAGCGAACCGCGCCCGACAGGCCGTCCACGATCGACCGCAGCGGCTGCTGGCCGGTGACCTCGTGCTCCCAGGGCAGCGGCACGTCCACGACCAGGAAGGCGTCGTAGCTGCCGGCGGACCCGATGGGGTCCGCCGCCTGGTCCTCGTGGAACGGCGCGCAGCGGATCCGGGGGAGGTCGAGCACGGGCGCAGGCTACTTCTCTCCTCCGTGGCCGCCCGGCGGACGGGAGCGACGCTGCGTGGGTACCGCTCAGTGGTCCAGGTCACGCGCCGGGGCCCCTCAGCGGTTGTTACCACCGGGTAACCTTCACGGTCATGCCCCGGGTCGCCCAACCGTTCCCGCCGAGCGCCGTCGTCGCCCATCGGCAGGTTCGCTCGTGAGGATGCCCGCCGCGCAGCGGCGCACCCAGTTGCTGGAGACCGCCGTGCACGTGTTCGCCGAGCACGGGTACCACGCCGCCTCCATGAACGACGTGGCCGAGGCCGCCGGCGTCACCAAGCCCGTGCTGTACCAGCACTTCAGCTCCAAGCGCGAGCTGTTCGTCGAGCTCCTCACCTCGATCGGCAACGAGCTGCGCGACACCATCGCCAAGGCGACCGCGGACGCGGCCGGTCCCCGCCAACAGGTCGAGCAGGGCATGCGGGCCTACTTCCGCTTCGTCGACCAGCACACCGACAGCTTCCGGGTTCTCTTCGGCGCCGGTGCCCGTCGGGATCCGGAGTTCGCCTCGTTCGCCCGCTCGGTCGAGGAGTCGATCGCCGACTCGATCGCCGAGCTGATCGTGGTCGAGGGCCAGCCCGCCGCCCACCGGAAGCTCCTCGCCCACGGGATCGTCGGCATGACCGAGACCGCCAGCCGTCACTGGTTGGCGCACGACCGGGAGCCCGACGTCGACACGCTGGCCTCGCAGCTGTCGCGGCTGGCATGGTCGGGGATGCGCGGGCTCGACGGCTGAGCCGCCGCCCGATCGCACCCCCATCCGCACGACCAGACAGGAACCGACGACGTGGCGACGATCCCCGACGAGGAGTGGTACGAGGTCGTGGTGGAGATCCCGCAGGGGTCCCGCAACAAGTACGAGATCGACCACGACAGCCACGAGGTCTGGCTCGATCGCCACCTGTTCGCAGCGACCGTGTACCCCGCGGAGTACGGCTTCTTCCCGTCGACGCTCGCCGAGGACGGCGATCCGCTCGACGCGCTCGTCCTGCTCGAGGATCCCACGTTCCCCGGCTGTCACGTCCGGGCCCGACCGGTCGCCCAGCTCGAGATGACCGACGAGGCCGGCCGTGACCTCAAGGTGCTCTGCGTCCCGGCCGGCGACCCCCGCTGGGAGCACATCCAGGATGTGACCGACGTGGACCCGTTCCTGCTCAACGAGATCCACCACTTCTTCACCGTGTACAAGGACCTGGAGCCGGGCAAGGGTTCGGAGATCGGCGACTGGACCGGGCGCGCCGACGCGCTCGCGTCGATCGCCGCCGCACGGGCCGCCTTCGCCGGCTGACGAAGCGGATCGGCCCCTCGCGGGCAGGCCCGGTCCCGGAGTGACGGGTGGCATGAAGATTTCTTAATAGGGGCCTTCCCTCCGGGCAGGGGCCGTCTTAGGGTCACCGGCCGTCACGACCACGTCGTTCCCGGGCCGGGGGCGCCGCAGCACCACCGGAGCGCAGTCCGCCCATGGCATCCACCCTCAAGCGGGTCCTGATCGGCCGGCCCCTCGCCAGCGACGAAGCGGACCACCAGCGGATCTCGAAGACCATCGGCCTGGCGGTCTTCTCGTCCGACGCCATCTCCTCGACCGCCTACGCGACCGGCGAGATCCTGATCGTGCTGGTCGGCGCGGCCGGCATGGTCCAGGCGAACGGCAGCCCGACGACCGACCTGCTCAAGCCGATCGCGGTGCTGGTCGTCATCCTGCTGGCGCTCGTCGCGAACTCTTACCGCGAGACGATCCACGCCTACCCGGACGGTGGCGGCGCGTACGTGGTGGCCAGGGAGAACCTCGGCGAGACCCCGTCGCTCGTCGCCGGTGCGTCCCTGCTCGTCGACTACGTGCTGACCGTCGCCGTGTCGATCGCCGCCGGCGTCCTGGCCCTCTACTCGTTCATCCCGTCGCTGGAGCGGTTCCGGGTGGAGTTGTGCCTGCTGTTCCTCGTCGTCCTGACCGTCGGCAACCTGCGCGGGGTCAAGGAGTCGGGGAAGGTGTTCTCGGTCCCGACGTACCTCTACATCGGGATGCTGCTGCTGTTCATCGGCTGGGCGGCCGTGCAGCACTTCCGCGGGAGCCTCCACGTGTTCGATCCGACCACGGCAGAGGCGGCCAGGTCGATCAAGCTGATCCAGGAGGAGCACGGGCCGTTCATCGGTGGCGTCTCGCTCTACATCTTCGCCCGGGCGTTTGCGTCGGGCGCCGTCGCCCTGTCGGGTGTGGAGGCCATCTCGAACGGCATCCCGGCGTTCCGCAGGCCGACCTCCAAGAACGCGGCCCAGACCCTGGGGTGGATGGCCGTGATCCTCGGCTCCACCTTCTTCATGATCAGCATCATCGCCTCGTGGATGCAGGTCGTCCCCGACGAGTCCCGCTCCGCGCTCGCGATCATGGGCGAACGCGTCTTCGGCGAGAGCAACCCGCTCTTCTTCGTGCTGCAGATCGCCACGATGGCGATCCTGATCCTGGCGGCCAACACCGCCTTCGCCGACTTCCCGCGCCTCGCCGCGATCATCGGCAAGGACGGCTACCTGCCACGGCAGTTCGCCAACCGGGGCGACCGGCTGGTGTTCTCGAACGGGATCCTGATCCTGGCGGGTGCCGCCGCCGTGCTGCTCGTCGTGTTCAACGGCAACGTCACGCTGCTCATCCCGCTCTACGCGGTCGGCGTCTTCACCAGCTTCACGATCTCCCAGACCGGCATGGTGCGGCACCACCTGAAGGAGCGCCAGAAGGGCTGGAAGCTCTCGGTGGTCAACTCCAGCCTGGGCGCGGTCGCCACGTTCATCGTCGCCGCAGTGGTCATCATCTCCAAGTTCACGATCGGCGCGTGGATCATCGTCGTGCTGATCCCGTGCATCGTCGTGGCGTTCCGGGGCGTGCGTCGCCACTACAACCACGTCGCCCGCAGCCTGCGCGTGCCGGCCGACTTCCGGGCGCCGGCCACGGTCCCCCGCCACGGCGTCGTCGTGCTGGTCGGCGGCGTGAACCAGTCGTCGCTCGCGGCGATCCGCTACGCCCGGTCGGTGGGCTCCGACGACGTCGTCGCGGTCACGGTGGCGATCGACGAGGAGGAGGCCGCCCGGGTCCGCGAGGCGTGGGGGCGCTTCGGGCTGGCGATCCCGCTCGAGATCATCGAGTCGCCGTTCCGCGACCTCACCCACACCGTCGTCGACTACCTGGACGAGCTCGACGCCCGCTGGGACCACGACTACCTGACCGTGGTCATCCCCGAGTTCGTGCTCCCCCACTGGTGGCAGGGCGTGTTCCACAACCAGTCCGCGCTGGCCCTCAAGATGGCGCTCAAGTTCCGCAAGGACACCGTGGTGGTCAACGTGCCGTTCCAGCTGCCCGAGGCCGACGGCTCGACCATCGCCGACATGTCCTCGATCGGGCTGGACGTCGGCGACGAAGCCGGCCTGGCCGGCACGGGTCCCGACCAGCAACCGACGATCGATCGCATCGAACCCGAGCCGGACCGGCCCGGGTAGCCTCCGGCGATGTTGCCGGCCCAGGTGACCGTCGAGTTCGACCAGAGCACGAGCATCTTCGGAGGCCCCGTCGAGACGGCGGTGGCGGTGGCGCTCCTGTTGGTGATCGCGGTCTCCCTGTGGTTCGTGTTCCGGAAGATGGGCCAGCAGGGCTGGACCGGCGTCGTGCCGATCCTCAACTTCGTGTCGATCGGCGTGCTCGCCGGCCGGGCGTGGTGGTTCGGCGTGATCACGATCGTGCCGTGCATCGGCTTCTTCTTCGTGGTCGTGCTGCTGCACGACCTGGCCAAGATGTTCGGCCACGGGGCCCTGTTCACGATCGGACTGGTGGTCCTGCCGTTCGTGTTCCTGCCGGTGCTCGCGTTCGTGCCGTCGCAGCGGTACGTCGGGCGCGCGGCACGGGTCTTCTAGCGCTCTGTCCGGGTCCCCGCGCTGTCAGGCGGGGTCGGGTGGTCGGCTGGTCGGGGGTCCGGGTCGGGGTCGGTGTTGGGTGGCCATCGTGCAGCCGTTGGGGGTGGTGATGGTGAAGAACCCAGCGGTGTGGGTGCCCTCGCGGTTGCGGGTCATGTGCCAGTTGGTGCGGTGCACGATGCCGTGGTGTCGGCGGCAGAGGAGCGCGAGGTTCACCATGTGTTACGAATGTGCACATGGGAACCGGAATCACCGCTGCCGCCATCTACGCACGCATCTCCCAGGACGCCGACGGCACCGCTCTCGGCGTGAGTCGCCAGTTGGAGGACTGTCACGCCCTGGCCGACCGGCTCGGCTGGAAGGTCGTCGGCGAGTACGTCGACAACGACGTGTCGGCCTACTCGGGCAAGCGGCGACCGGAGTTCGAGCGGCTGATCGCCGACATCGGCGACGGCGTGGTGGACGGGGTGCTCTGCTACGACGAAGACCGGCTCTCCCGTCGACCGATGGACGCCGAGCGGTTCATCGAAGCGATGCAGGCCGCCGGGGTCGGCGAGCTGCGCTTCGTCACCGGCGGCGCTGTCGATCTGGCCAACGGCGACGGCCTTATGTTCATGCGACTCAAGACGACGTTCGCCGCTCACGAGTCCGACGTGAAGGGCCGACGGGT
>JAEXGP010000158.1 GCA_023450775.1 Actinomycetes bacterium
GTGCGGGGCCCTGTCGCGTCCGGGCGAAGGTGGGTCTCGGGTGACGGTGCGTCGGGGTGGGGGCGCCCGGGCACCGGCGCGGTCGGCCCTCCGCCGCTGCGGCGGCCGGTCAGGCCAGAGCGATCTCGACCCGGGCGTCGTTGAACAGCGCGCCGCCCACGGTCACCTCGACCTCGTCGCTCACCAGCGCGTTGGCCGTGAGGCCCGACTCGACGTGCCGACGCCAGAGGCCCTTGGGGATCACGACCACGCCCGGTCGCACGGACGCGTCCACCACGGCCGGCAGGCGGATCTCGGCCCGGTCGTTGAAGACTCGGACCCGGTCGCCGTCGGCCACGCCCCGCGCCGCCGCGTCCTCGGGGTGCAGGGTCACCACCGGGCGGGGCGGGTCGTACTCGCCGAAGATCGAGTTGATCGTCCTGGTCGTCGCCGGGCTCAGCAGCGTGAGCGGATGGCGGTCGGGGGCCGCGGCGGGGTCGAGCTCCCGGTGGACCGGCACGCGGTCGGACCCCGGGCCGAGCACCAGGCGGGCGCGACCGCCGTCGGGGACGGTGGTGCCGGGCTCGCCGGGCGCCCCGAACTGCACGACCCCGGGCGGCCGGGTCCGCACCGGGCCATCGGGCACCGGCGGCGGGGGCACCTGGTCGATCGCGTAGCCGTCGAGTCCCAGGCGGTCCGCCAACCCCTCGGCCACCTCGGCGTTGGTCCACGACTCGCCGACGGCCGGGATCACCGGATGGATCGGCGAGGCCGCGTAGGCGCCGTAGCCGACGGCCACGTCGCGGCCGGACTCGAAGTACGTCGTGGCGGGCAGGACGATGTCGGCCAACGAGGCGGTGTCGGTCATGACCTGCTCGTGGACGACCGTGAACAGGTCCTCGCGAGCCAGGCCGGCCAGCACCTTCCGCTGCTCGGGCGCCATCACGGCGGGGTTCGCCCCCTGGACGAACAGCACCTGGATCGGCGGGTCCGCGTGCAGCAGGTCCTCGCCGATGCGGTTCATGTTGAGGATGCGGGCGTGGCCAGGTGAACCGGGCAGCGGCGGGAGCACGTCGTCGTCCGCGGCGGACGACGTGGACTGGACGACGCCCGCGCCGACCGTGCCGAACTGACCGGCCAGCACCCACGCCGCCAGCGCCGCCCGGATGGAGCTGCCCCCGTTGCGGTTCCGCTCCATGCCCCAGCCGACGCGGAGCATCCCGGGACGACGGGTGCCGACCAGCTCGGCCAGGGCGGTGACGTCGGCGGCCGGGACGCCGCACACCTCGGCGGCCCGCCGGGGAGACCACTCGCGCGCCGCCGCCAGGTACTCGTCCGTGCCGTCGGCGTTGGCGTCGCAGAAGGCGCGGTCGACCAGGTCGAGGCGCTCCAGCTCGCTCGCCACGGCCAACGCCAGCGCCACGTCGGTGCCGGGTCGCACCGCCAGGTGCAGGTCCGCCCGGGCCGCCGTCGGGGTGCGGCGCGGGTCCACCACGACGATCGCCGCGCCCCGGGCCCGGGCCTCGACGAGCAGCGGGGTCAGGTGGGTGTTCGACGCCGAGGGGTTGGCGCCCCACAGCACGACCAGGTCGGAGCGCGCGACGTCGAGCGGATCGGCCGACGCCATGTTCGGGAACGTGGCGTGCCAGGCGATGGCGGCGGTGGCGGCGCAGATCGTGTGGGCGACCGCGGAGGTGCCGAGCTCCAGGAACAGCCGGGTCGACAACCGGTCCGAGAACGTCGGGGCCGAGGAGTTGTAGAGGAACGGCACCACCGACGCAGGACCGTGGTCCCGGATCGCGTCGCGGATCGACTCGGCGGTGCGGTCGAGCGCCTCGCTCCACGAGATCGGCTCGAACCGGCCGGAACCCTTCGGACCCGTGCGCACGAGCGGGGTGTGGATGCGCTCGGGGCTGTAGACGCGGTCCGCGCTGCGGCGGACCTTGGCGCAGATCCACCCGTCGGTCAGCGGGTTGGACGCGTCGGCGGGCGCCGCATCGATCCGCTCGATCCGCTGGAACGGACCGGACCCGCTCACCGTCACGTCGAGGGTGCAGGCGTCGGGGCAGTCGAGGGGGCACGCCGTGATGACGGAGCGCAGCTCGGGCACGTCCAGGCGGGTCATGGCGCAAGGCTCCCACGACCGGGCGGGCGGGCGCCGCCGGGTTCCGGGTGGCTCCCTGACGGGCGCTAGCGTCGCCCGTCGTGACCGGTCCGAGCGAGGCGCCGCCCGCGCCCCCGGCCGACCCGCCCGGCCTGTGGGACCCGTCCCACCGCTGGGTGCTCGTCGGGGTGACGTGCCTGATCACCGTCGTGGCCATCGAGGCCATGGCGGTGAGCACGGTCATGCCCGTGGTCGAGGACGACCTGGGCGACATCTGGCTCTACGGCTGGACGTTCTCGGCCTTCTCCCTGGGCGACCTGGTGGGCATCGTGCTCGGCGGCCGGGCCGCCGACCGGGTGAAGCCCGTCGTCCCGCTGCTCGTCGGAGTGGCCACCTTCACCGCAGGACTCCTGATCGGCGGGTTCGCCCCGTCGATGTGGGTGCTGGTGCTCGGCCGGGCGCTCCAGGGCGTGGGGGCCGGGGTCGTCCCGGCGGTGTCGTACGTGTGCGTGGGCCGCGGGTTCCCGGCCTCGATCCACCCGAAGGTGTTCGCCGTGATGTCGACCGCGTGGATCGTGCCGTCGCTGGTCTCGCCGCTGCTCGCATCGGGCGTGGCGACCGCGTTCGGCTGGCGTTGGGTGTTCCTCGGCCTGGTGCCGGTCATGGGCCTGGTCGTGTGCCTGGCGGTGTTCTCGTTGCGCGGCATCGGTGCCCCCGACGAACCGAGCGAGGAGGCCGCTCCGATCGCGCGGACCGTGCGGTTGGCGGTCGGTGCCGGGATGGTGCTCGGCGGCCTCACCATGGAGCGCCCGTCGTGGATCGTCGTCCTGGTGCTCGCGGGCGGGGTGGTGGCGGTGCCGGCGCTGCGCACGCTCGTCCCGCCCGGCACCTTCCGTGCCGCCCGGGGCCTGCCGGTGGTCGTGCTCGTCCGCGGCGTCCTGACGTTCGCCTTCTTCTCGGCCGACGCCTTCGTGTCGCTCGCGCTGACCTCGGTGCGCGGCACGTCCACGCTCTACGCGGGCATGGTGCTCGCCGCCGCGTCGCTCACCTGGACCGCCGGCAGCTGGCTGCAGGCCCGGCAGATCGCCGTGTGGGGTCCGGCCCGACTGGAGCGCCTCGGCGCGGTGTGCCTGGTGGTGGGCTCGGTGCTCTACGCCGCGTGCCTGTTCTCGGCGGTGCCGGTGCCGTTCTGGTTCGTGGCGTCCGCGATCGCCGGGTTCGGCATGGGCACGGCCTACTCGCCGCTCTCGGTCGTCGCGCTCGAACGGGCGGAGCCGGGTCGTGAGGGCGCGGCCACCTCGGCCCTGCAGCTGAACGACATCCTCGGCGTAGCGCTGGGGACCGGCCTGGCCGGCGTCGTCGTCACGGTCGGGGACCGCGTCGGCGCGGACCGGCTGCCCACCATGGCGGTCGTCTTCCTGGGCGCCGCGGCCGTCGCGGTCGTCGTGGCGCTGCTGGCGCCGCGGCTGGGCGGCCCGTCGCTG
Organism: Actinomycetes bacterium; assembly: GCA_023450775.1. GTDB lineage: Bacteria > Actinomycetota > Acidimicrobiia > Acidimicrobiales > Microtrichaceae > Dermatobacter. The sequence continues at coordinate 3,568 of JAEXGP010000158.1, forward strand.
CCTCGACCGGCCGCGCCGGCCTGAGACGATCTCGGCCGGGCCGGCCCGGCCCGGTCGACCCGAGCGCCTGGTTCAGCGACCTGGTCAGCCGAAGCGCAGGCGGTCCATCTCCCAGTACGCCCGCAGCGCGACCACCTTGCCGTCGTCGCCGACCTTGTAGGTGAACACGCCGTCGGTGTGGACGACCGTGCCGTCGGGCATGCGGGTGGAGATCGTGCCCACGTTGGCGACCTCGTTGCCGCCGGCCCAGCTGGAGTCGATGCGGAACGTGACCTCGTTCGGGCCGATCACCGAGTCGTAGAACGCCTCGATGGCGTCCCGGCCGCGCTGGCCGGTGCCGTCGGGGCTGAACGGCGACGGACCGATCGGGTCCTCGACCACGGCGTCGTCCGCGAACAGCGCCAGCCACGCCGCCTTGTCCCCGCTCTCCACCGCGTTCATGGACGCGAGCGAGGCGTCGCGAGCGGGATGGGGAGCGAAGTCGTCGGGCAGCTGCGGCATGGCCGGAGTCTGCCAGGGAGAGCGGCGCGGCCGCCCGCTCAGGGCTCCGCGGTGCGCTCGGGTGCGCTCCACGCGGTGGGCTGATCGGGCACCACCCGGAGCAGGTGCGCGTAGAGGTCGTCGAACACCTCGATCACGTCGCGGGCCCGGTAGCCCAGGTCCTGGACCGGGCAGCGGTGCCCGACCGCCTCGTTCACGACCGTGCGTTGCGGGATGAACGGTCGCCACACGGTGGCCCGACCGAGGATCCGCTCCAGCTCGAGCTCCTGGCGGTCGGCCTCGGCGGACACGGGCGGCGCCCGGTTGACGACGGCACCGAGGATGTCGAGCTCGGGGTGGTGCTCCCGTCCGACGTGCTCGATCGTGTCGACGACCGCCTCCACTCCCCGGACGGACAGGACCGACAGCTCGACCACCAGCAGCACGCCGTCGGCCGCGGTCATGCCCGCCATGGTCGTGGGCCCGAGCGACGGGGCGCAGTCGATGAGCACGGTGCGGTAGGCGCCGACGACGGGGGCGAGCGCTCGTCGCAGGCGTTCGATGGAGTCCGGCTCCCAGCCGTCGGCCTCGCGGTCGATCAGGTTCCGGCTGGCGGGCAGCACGTCGATGCCCTCGCCCCAGCCCGAGGTGACGATCGACGCCCGGGCGACCTTGGGATCGCCGGTCCGGAGCACGTCACTGACCGCGAGGTGGTCGTCGTCGGCCTCCACGCCCATGGCCCAGCCGGCGGAGCCCTGCGGGTCCAGGTCGACCACCAGCACCGGGTCGCCGAGCCGTTGCGCCGCGGCGGCCAGGCCGAGGGTCAACGTGGTCTTGCCCACGCCGCCCTTCTGGTTGAGCACGGCCACCGTCGACATCTGGAGATGATGCCATCCGACCCGCGTCGCGGACCGACCATCGTGAGGGGCGCATCGCGAGGTCGGCGGTGCGCGTGACAACCTGAACCCGTGAGCGATCCCGCCGAGCCGTCGTCCGACCGCCGACCCGCGAGCGCCGGTAGCGCGTACCTGGTCGTCCCCGACGACGGCCCCGGTCACGGCGTGCTGGTCCTGCACTCGTGGTGGGGGCTGACGCCGGCGGTGAAGGCGATCGTCGAGGCGCTGGCCGACGCGGGCTACACCGCCATGGCGCCCGACCTGCTGGACGGCGCACTGCCGGTCGACGGGGACGAGGCGCGCGACGTGCTCGCCGACAGCGACCCCAACGAGACCGCCGCACTCGTCCTGTCGAGCATCGTGGCGCTCCGGGCGCACTCCGCCGATCCGTCGGGTCCGGTCGCCGTCCTCGGCTTCTCGATGGGCGCGTCGTGGGCGTTGTGGGTCGCCACTCGGCAGCCCGACTCGGTCGACGCGGTCGTCGCCTACTACGGCGTGCAGAACATCGACTTCGAGGACCTGACCGCGCCGGTCCTGGGCCACTTCGCGGAGACGGACCCGCTGGTCACCGACGACGAGCTCGTCGAGATGCAGGCGCACCTGCTCCTGCTCGACAAGCACGTCGAGGTGCACCACTACCCGGGCACGGGCCACTGGTTCGCGGAGTCCGACCGTCCCGAGCACCACGACGCCGAGGCCGCGGCGCTGGCCTGGGACCGCACGCTCGCGTTCCTGGCCGCCCACACCGAGGGCTGAGCCGCTCCGTCCGCCGCTTCGGCGCACCCCGTGGTCGTCTGATGACCACTGCGTACGCTGAAGCGCCCATGTCCGCCGAAGGCGGTATGAGGGCAGCCGCCGGCTACCAGAGCTGGTCGGTGTAGGTGTCCGTGCCGAACACGGTCGGGATGAACGGCGCGACCAGGCGCACGGTCGCCAGGCCCGACTCGTCGATGCGCGCGGCGTAGTCCTTGATCCGGTCCCACGCGTCGCCCTCGCGGGGGTCGCTCGACAGGAACAGCAGCTGCATGGTGCGCGCCTTCGTGCCCGGGCCCGTGCCCAGGTCCATGGGCGCGTCGCCCTCGGCCCCCTTGGGGATGATCGGCCGCCAGTGCACGACCTGGTCGATCGGCGACGGCGAGCCGTCCTCGCCGTCGGCGAACAGCGCGGGTGCCGCCGTGTCGGAGAACCACGCGGTGAAGTCGGGGTGGGTGGTGTCGCCCTCGCGGTCGACGTGGATGCTCACGAGACCCCGGTAGGGGTGGTCGAGCGCCATGTGGGTGGGGACGCCGTCGGGGTCGCGGTGGTCGTCGCCGGTCGTGAAGTACAGGACGGTGTGGGCGTGGTGGCGCTCGTCGAAGCCGCGGCCGTTGGCGTAGAGCTCGAACACCTGCTTGTTGGCCCAGGCGACGTGCTCGGCCTCGTGACCCTTGTGGATGAAGTAGGTCGCCAGGTAGGAGCCGGCATCGACCGGGTCGGCGACCGCGGACTCGCTCGGTGTGTCCGTGGGGAACCGCATGTCCTTGAGCTCGCGGGTGGACACCCAACGACGACCTGCGAACAACCACGGGCCGACCAGGCAGCCGCCGTAGAAGTGGTCACGCTCGTACCAGCGGTTGTACGCGACCTCGTGGCCCTTGGACGGGTCGACGAGCGTGTACAGCATCGATCCGACTCGGACGGCGTCGTCTGCCCCGTACGGCTCCACGGGTACCCCCTCTGCGGTGGGCCCGCCCGTCGGGCCCGGCGGCCCAACGTAGTGCCGTCGTGATCCGTCGACGGCACGACGGCGTCACTCCGGCCGGCTGAGGCGATGACCGGTCGGTCAGCGCGGCCAGGGAGCACCGCACGCCGATCGGAGGGCGCGTTGACCGGCTGGTCAGACGTGGGTCCGGAAGCCTCACGGCCGGCCGCGGCACCTCCGAAGGTCACGCCATGGTCGCACCAACACCCCCGGCCGGGCCGGTCCCGGCAGCGCTCGTCCGTCCCCCCGACACGCCGTCGTTCACGCGGTCCCGCACGCGGTCGCGCGCACCGGGTCGTCCCCTCGCCCGCTCGCTCAGTCGTGCGCTCCGGGCCCTGCTCGTGGCGTTGCTCGCCGTGCCCGTCGTGGCGCTGACCCAGGCGTCGCCGGTCGGGGCGTCGCCGTTGCTGAACGAGTCGTTCCGCAACGGCACCGTGGCCGGGTCCAACTGGGTCGTCGGTGGGTCCTCGACGCCGTGCCTCACCGCCTCGGGATCGGGGTCGTCCGTGCCGGGTCGCTGCTCGGGCGCATCCGACGCGGCCGGGAGCGGCGCGCTGCGCCTGACGCCGGCCGAGGACAACAAGACCGGCTTCGTCATGTGGAACTCGCCGCTCGCCACCTCGGCGGGGCTCGACATCTCGTTCCGCCAGTTCCAGTACGGCGGCGACGGGGCGGACGGCATCGCGTTCTTCATCGCCGACGGCGCGCACGCGCTCACCGCCCCCGGCGCGTTCGGCGGCTCGCTCGGCTACCACAACCGTGTGCCCTCGCCGGCGGCCAACGGCCTGCCGAACGCCCTGCTCGGCATCGGCCTGGACGCGTTCGGCAACTTCGCGGGCGAGAGCACGAACCCGCTCTGCACGCCCCCGGCGAACACCGGGAACGCCGCCTACCCGAACAGCGTGACCGTCCGAGGTCCGGGCAACGGCGCGACCGGCTACTGCATCCTGGGTGGCCCGACCACGTCGCCGTCCACGCTCCGGGCCGACCGCGCCAGCGGCGGACGCCTGGTCCGCGTCAAGGTCGACGACAACAGCGTCGGCAGCCCGAAGGTCACGGTGTGGATCGACGGCAGTCAGGTGGTGCAGGTCGACCGCCCGGCCCTGAGCTCGTCGTTCAAGTTCGGCTTCTCCGCGTCGACCGGCGACAGCAACGACGTCCACGAGATCCGTGACCTCCAGGTCGGCACGGTGACCACGCTGGCGCCCGCGTTCGAGGGCTCGGTGTCCGGCCCGTCGAGCGCGGTGCCGGCGGGCTCCGCGTTCACCTCGACGGTCTCGTCCGGCCTGACCACGACCGGCGGCTCGGTGCCGTCGACGGACACGGTCACGATGACGATCACGTCGCCGGGCGGCTTCACCGGGACCCCCAGCGGCACCGGCTGGAACTGCGCGAACCCCGCGGCCGGCGCCACCACCACGACCTGCACCCGTTCCGTCAGCAACGCCGACGTGCCCGGCTCCTCGTACCCGCCGGTCACCGTGCCGGCCAAGGCCCCGACGGACAGCGGGACCTCGAGCGGCGTCAGCGTCTCGATCTCGGCGCCCGGCGCGACGCCGCTGAACCAGAGCTCGTCGTCGTACACCGTCAACCCGGCGGCGTCGGACCTCGAGACCCGCATCGAGTCGACCTCGTCGCCGGCGGCGGTGCCGATCGTGCTGCCCGCACCCACCGGCACGGGTCCCTTCACGTGGAGCATCGTCTCGCCGCCCGGCGCGGGCACGGCGGCCTTCCCGTCGTCGAGCACCGGGACGGTCAGCTACACGCCCCCGGCCGACCACACCACCCCGGTCACCTTCACCTACCGGGTGACCGACGGCGGCGGGCGCCAGAGCGCGCCGGCCACCGTGACCGTGCGCTTCTCGGTGGAGGGCCCGGCCGTCTCGTCGTCGACCACGGCCGGCACCGCCGTGACCTTCGCCGGCCCGACGCAGAGCGGCAACCCCACGATCACCTCCCGGTCGATCGCGGTCGCGCCGTCGGGGGGCCAGGGCACCGCCGCCTGGGTGGGCAACCAGCTGCGGTTCACGCCGGCACCGGGCTTCAGCGGCACCGCCACGTTCCGCTACCTGGAGACCGCCGCCAACGGCACCGAGTACGTCGGCGACGTGACCGTGACCGTCGCGCCGACGCTCATCGCGCCTGCCTCGCTCGTGACCTCGCAGGAGGCCGACGGCACGGTGACCGCCACGAGCGGGGCGCCGACGCCGAACGGCGTCGGACCCCACACCTATTCGATCGTCACCCCGCCGTCGCACGGCTCGGCCACGATCGACCCGGCGACGGGTCAGGTCACCTACACGTCCGACCCGGGCTGGTCCGGCACCGACGCGGTGGCGGTCAAGGTCACCTCGGCCGGTGGCGACTCGCCCCCGGTCACGTTGCCGGTCACCGTGCGGCCGTACTCATCGGCCGTGTCCGGCAGCACATCGACCGGCTCGACCGTGGTGCTGGACGCACCGACCCCGGTCGGCACCGGCCCGTTCACCTACACGGTCACGTCGCCGGCCGGCGGCACCGCCACGATCGCGGCGGACGGGGCGATCACGCTCACCACGACGGCCACGTCGGGTCTGCTGTCGTTCAGCTACACGCTGACCGACGGCAACGGCGTGACCAGCGCGCCGATCCCCGTCACGGTGGCGGTGGCCCCGACGGCGTCGGACCTCAGCGGTCCCGGCACCGCGGACGCCACCGGTGCCGCACCGGTGACCTTCACCCCGGCGCCGGTCGGGACCGGCCCGTTCACCTACGCCGTCTCGTCGTCGCCGACCGCGGGCGAGGGCACGGCCGCTGTGGTCGGGTCCACCATCGAGGTCACGCCGGCACCCGGCTTCAGCGGTCCGCTGACGTTCACCTACACCGCCACCGACGCCGACGGGATCGAGAGCGAGCCGCAGATCGTGACCGTGCTGGTCGCCCCGACCGCACCGACGGCGCAGGTCAACGGCACCAGCGGCGCCGCCCGGACCCGGCAGCTGCCCGAGCCCGTCGGCGTCGGGCCGTTCACCTGGGAGGTCGTCACCGACCTGCCGACCGGCGTGGGCACCGTGTCGATCGACGAGCACGGGCTGATGACCATCGACGTCGACCCGAACCACAGCGGTGACTGGACCGTCAGCTACCGCGTCGTCGACGCGAGCGGGCTCGCGAGCGCGCCCGCGGATGTCGAGGTCGAGGTCGTTCCCGGCGTCGTCGACCCGCCGAGGCCCCGCCTGATCTCCACGCCGGCGTCGGCGACGCCGGAGCCCGTGACGGTCGCGACGCCGACGCCGCACGGCACCGGCCCGTTCACGTTCGTCATGGTGAGCGGTCCCGACCCCGAGGGCGGGACCGCCACGATCGACCCCGACACCGGCGAGATCACCTTCGTGCCGGTGGCCGGAGCGAGCGGCCGGTTCACGATGACCTATGCGGTCACCGACGCGAGCGGCAACGTCAGCGAGCCCATCGAGGTCGAGGTGCTCCTGGCGCCGAACTCGCTGCCGCCCGGCGCGACGCCGCCGACCGCGTCGACCGTCGGGACGAACCCCGTCACGATGCAGGCGGCGACGCCCGTCGGCACCGGCCCGTTCACGTACCGGATCGCCACGCCGCCACCGCCCGAGCAGGGCACCGTGACGATCGACCCGGTCACCGGCGAGATCACGTTCACGCCTGCCGACGGGTTCGTCGGCACCGCCTCGTTCAGCTACGAGGTCGTGGACGCCGACGGGGTGGTCAGCGACCCCGTCACGGCCACCGTCGACGTGGCCGCGGCGCCCGTGACGCCGTCGGGCACACCGGCCGCGCCCGGTTCGCTGGCCGCCACGCCGGTGTCGCCGACGGGTGGCGGCGCACCCCGACGGCTCGCTCTCACCGGCGGGGGCGTCGGCCTCCTCACCGCGCTCGGTGCGGTGCTGGCC
>JAEXGP010000357.1 GCA_023450775.1 Actinomycetes bacterium
GGCGTGACGATCCTGATGGTCACCCACGACGTGGAGGAGGCCGTCTACCTGTCGAGCCGCGTCTACGTGATGTCGCCGCGCCCCGGCCGCATGGCCGAGGAGGTCGTGGTGCCGTTCGGCCGGGGCCGCGGCGCGTCGATCAAGCGGGACCCGCGGTTCCTGGACCTCCGGGACGAGCTGGCGGACCTCCTGGGCTAGCGCCCGGGAGCGGCGGGACTGGGCTAGCGCCCGGGAGCGGCGGGACGGGGCTAGCGCCCGGGACCGCCGCGACTCGCGCCGGGTGCGGCTCTGTCATGCCTGGCGGTGCCGATCGGTACCGCCAGGCATGACAGAGCGGTGGTGGGGCGGTCAGCGGCGTTGGCGTCGGCGGTCCAGACGGGCACCCTGCACGAGGACCCGCTGGTAGAGGCCGGCCGGCAGGCGCGACACCAGGTCCAGGAAGGTGCCGTCGGCACCGACGACCACCCGGCGGCGGTCACGCTCGACGCCGGCGAGGATCTGCTCGGCGGCGGACGCCGGCGTGGTGCGGGCGATGCGGTCGAACGCCTCGCCCAGGTCCTGTCCCGGCCCGGCCGGCGACGCGGTGGCCGGGTCGTGGCGGGCCCGCCGGGCGATGTTGGTCTTGACCCCGCCGGGGTGCACCGTGGTCACCGACACGCAGCTGCGGGCGATCTCGAGCTCCATGCGCAGGGCGTCGGAGAAGCCCCGGACCGCGAACTTGGAGATGTTGTACGCGGACTGCGACGGGATGCTGAGCAGGCCGAACACGCTCGACAGGTTGACGATGTGGCCCTCGCCCGAGTCCTCGAGGTGCGGCAGGAAGGCGCGACAGCCGTTGACCACGCCCCACAGGTTGATGTCGACCAGCCAGTGCAGGTCCTCGTCGGACATGGTCGCCACGTCCGCGACCAGGGCGACGCCGGCGTTGTTGAACAGCAGGTTGACGTGTCCGTGCTCGGCGGGGACGGCGTCGGCCCACTCGTAGATCGCGTCGCGGTCGGCCACGTCCAGGCGGCGCGACGTCACCTTGACGCCGTAGCCCTCGCACTCGGTCACCGTGGCGGCGAGGCCGTCGGTGTCGATGTCGGCCAGCGCCAGGTGGGTGCCCCGACGGGCCAGGTCGGCGGCGAGCGCGCGGCCGATGCCCGAGCCCGCTCCGGTGATGGCGGCCACCCGGCCGCGCAGCTCCTTCACGATCGCACCCCCACCTTCGACCGGGTCCCCGCACCGGTGGGTCGCGGGTTCGAGAAGACCATCTCGGGATCCACGACGTCGCTGCGACGCATCTGCCGGTAGTCGTACACGTAGTTCTGGTTCACCTTCCACGGCGCCCGGCTCCCCTGCTGCGGGAAGCGGTCCGCGCTCCGGGTCACGTAGCCGGATGTCAGGCCGAGCAGCGGCGACCGCGCTGCGTCCGCTCCGGCGGGCGTGGGCGTGCACTGGCGCATGCCGCTGCGGCGCATGTGGTTGAGCAGCCGGGTGACGTACTCGCTGATGAGGTCGGCGCGCAGCGTCCACGAGGCGTTCGTGTACCCGACGGCGATCGCCATGTTCGGCACGCCGTCGAGCATCATGCCCTTGTAGGCGAGCCGCTCGGACGGGTCGACCTTGTCGCCGTCGACGATGAGGTCCATGCCGCCCATGAAGAGCAGGTCCAGGCCGGTGGCGGTCACGACGACGTCCGCCTGGAGCTCGCGGCCGGAGCGCAGGCGGATGCCGTCCGGGGTGAAGCGGTCGACGTGGTCGGTGACCACCTCGACCGTGCCCGCGGCGATCGCCTTGAACATGTCGCCGTTGGACACCACGCACAGCCGCTGGTCCCACGGGTCGTACGTCGGCGTGAAGTGCGTGTCGATGTCGTAGCCGTCGGGCAGCTGGCGCTCGAGGCGGCGACGAAGGGCCTTCTTGACCAGCTCGGGACGACGGCGGCTGAGCTGGTAGCTGGCCAGCGTGCCGAGCGACAGCCCCCAGCGCAGCATCGGGCCCGAGACCGACGGCGGCAGGGCGCGGCGCAGCGCGTCGGCCAGGGGGTTCCGGTTGGGCAGGGCCACGACGTAGGTCGGCGAACGCTGCAGCATGGTGACCTGGGCGCCCAGGCGGGCGAGCGACGGCACCAGCGTGATCGCCGTGGCGCCGCTGCCGATCACGACGACCCGCCGACCTTCCACGTCCAGGTCCTCGGGCCAGAACTGCGGGTGCACGAGCGTGCCGCCGAAGTCGTCCATGCCCTCGAAGTCGGGCAGGTAGCCGCGGTCGTAGCGGTAGTAGCCGGTGCAGGAGAACAGGAACGAGCAGGTGACGACGACCGTCTCGCCGGTGTCGCCGCGCTCGGCCGTGACCGTCCAGCGTGCGTCCTCGGTGGACCACTCGGCGCGGGTGATGCGGTGGCCGAAGCGGATGTGGCGGTCGATGCCCTCCTCGGCCGCCGTGTCCTTGATGTACTGCAGGATCGTGTCGCCGTCGGCGATCGACTTCGCCCCCTGCCACGGCCGGAACGAGTAGCTGAAGGTGAACATGTCCGAGTCCGAGCGGATGCCCGGGTAGCGGAACAGGTCCCACGTGCCGCCGATCGAGTCCCGCGCCTCGAAGAGGGCGAAGGTGGCCCACTTGCATTCCGTCTGCAGGAAGTGGGCGGCGCCGATGCCCGACAGCCCGGCGCCGACGATCAGGACGTCGAGGTGCTCGGGCGGGGCGGAGGCGTCCTGGGTCATCGGACCAGCCTCGCGCTGCACGCTCAGGCCCGCTCGGCGGCGGCAGGGGCCGGATCGGCGGGAGCCGGAGCGGCCGCGGGCCGGGCCAGCAGGTCGTTGAGCGAGCCGGCGTCGCCGAACAGGCGCTCGCGCCACTCGGCGACCAGCGCCTCGGTGTCGTGGTCGTCGGGGTGGAAGTCGGGCCGGTCGTAGTCCTTGAGGCGGTCCCAGACCTTGCGCTGGATCAGCGGGTTGCGCTTGAAGCGCTGCCAGCTCGCCTTGAGCCGTCCCTTCTCCCGGGCGCCCTCGTCACGGGCCAGCGACAGCGCCATCGAGACGGCCATGCCGGCGACGAACCCGTAGCGGAGCGCCACCATGGTCCACACCCGCATGCGCTCGCCGCCGCCGACCGCCTTGTAGACGTCGAAGGCGACGGCCTTGTGCTCGCACTCCTCCAGCGCGTGCCAGAGGAACAGGTCGCGGACGGCGTCGTCGCCGAACAGCTCGCGCACCGCCTCCTCGCTCAGCAGCTGCTCCGCCATGGTGGCGGTGAAGTGCTCGAGCGCCGCGGTGGCGGCCAGGTTGGACGACGCCGGCGCCAGCTTGGAGCGGAGACCCAGCATCTTCCGGGTGATCCACTCCCCCTCCTTGGCGGGGTAGCCGAGCTCGTCCAGGCGGCTGTTGAACACGCGGTGCTCGCGGCCGTGCGTGGCCTCCTGGCCGATGAACCCGGCCACCTGCCGCTTGAGCTCGGGGTCGGTGATCTGCGACCGGTAGTGGCGCACGGAGCGGACGAAGAAGTCCTCGCCGTCAGGGAACACCGACGACAGCGCCACGGCGAGGTGGCTGTTGAGCAGGTCACCGTCCGCGGCGAAGTACTTGGGCACGTTCGCCAGGCGCTCCTCGAACGAGATGCGCCGGGTCGGGACGCTCCGGGCGGGCACGGCGTCGTTCGTGCCGTCGGCGGCGGCAGCGCCATGGGCACCGGGGCCCTGGGGGGTCGATCGTTCCATGAGGTCGGTCACGCCCTCACCCTAGACGATCTGAGAGATTTGCTCAATCCCTCATTTCCGCCGGTCAGCGGCTAGGATCGTCGCCGTGACCGATGTCGCACGGACCACCGACACCGCGGGGGGCACCCCGCGGACGCTGCGCGAGCCGGCCCCCGACGGCAAGGGGGCCCAGACTCGCCGGTCGATCCTCGCCGCCGCGATCGAGCGCTTCGGACGAGACGGGTACCGATCCACCTCCGTCGCCGACATCGCCCGCGACGCCGGCGTCGGCGGCACGGTCGCCTACTCCTACTTCCCCAACAAGGAAGCGCTGTTCCTGGCCGCGGTGGACGAGGACGCCGCCGGGGTCATCGACGAGGGCTTCCTGCGAGTGCTCGACGACCCCGACATCGAGGACTGGCAGTCCCGGCTCATCCTCACGCTCGTCGAGGCGGTGGAGCGCCACCCGCTCGCCAAGCGCCTGCTCGCCGGCCTCGAGCCCGAGGTCACGGTGCGAGTGCTCGACATCCCGGCGCTCGCCGAGGTCCGCAAGGTGTGCGCGGAGCGGCTGCGCGCGGACCAGCTCACCGGCACCGTGCGTCCCGACATCGACCCCGACCGGATCGCCGACGGCCTGGTCAGCATCGTGCTGTCGATCCTCATGTCGGTCGTCCAGCTCGGCCCGACGGTCACCGCGGAGCGGGCGCCCGAGGTGCTGGCGGTCATCGCCGCCGCGATCGACCCGGTCCGCGACTGACACGCCCCGACGATCCCGGGGTCGAGCGAGCGAACCGGGGCGCATGGCGTCCGACATCGTCGGGCGGCCCACACGTCGGGACCCGCCGGGAGGTGGAAGTGGTACGCGACGACCAGATGGGGTATGCCTGATGCCACACCTGCGTGACCGCCGTCACACAGGGTGGCGGTCACGCCACCAACTGCGATGAGATCCATCTGGAGGGAATCTGTGAACACCGAAACGACCCGTGACGACACGCCCGCGACCCGCCGACGTCGCCGCCGAGGACCGATCGTCGCCGTCGCGGTGGCGCTCGCCTTCGTGGCCGCCGCGTGCTCGCCGAGTCCGAACGGTGGCATCGACATCGCGCTCGGCGGCACGATCGCGCTGCCGCCGATCACGACGGATCAGACGCCGCAGACGTTCGACTTCCTCGGCTGCCCGATCGGCTACACGCCCCCGGGCGTCTCGATCACCGGGGCCACCGCCACGATCCCGGGCGTGAACGTGCAGCTGTCGGGCGTCATCACCGTGCCCAACATCCAGGTGCACCTGCCCGCCATCCAGGCGATCCTGCCGGGCATCCTCATCTGCTCCAACAGCGGATCGGGCATCCCGCTCAACCTGCCGCCGGTCGACGTGGTCGTCACGGGTCAGCTCGACCTCGGCACCATGCAGCTGCGCCTGCAGGGCCTGGTCATCACGACCTACATCGACCTGTTCGGGCTGGCCAACATCCCGATCAACATCCCGCTGGACACGATCACCGTCCAGCTCTGAGGGCACTGACCGGGGGCCGGGTCCGACCGCAGGGTCGGGCCCGGCCCTCGTTCGCGTCCGGGCGCTCGTCGAGATCGGGTCCTCGTCGGGATCGGGCCCGTCCTCAGACCGACGCGGCGGCGAGCTCCTTGGCCCACCGGTAGTCGGCCTTGCCCGAGGGCGACCGCTGGACCCGGTCCACCACGATCCAGGCCTTGGGCAGCTTGTAGCGGGCGATCGACGTGTTGGCGTGCTCGGCCAGCGTCGCCTCGTCCACCGACGCGCCGTCATCGAGCTGCACGATGGCCACGACCTCGCTCCCCCAGCGCTCGCTCGGACGTCCGCACACGAGCACGTCGGCCACCTCGGGGTGCGAGATGATCGCCTGCTCGACCTCCTCGACGAAGATCTTCTCGCCACCCGAGTTGATGCACTGCGAGTCACGGCCGAGCAGCTCGATCACGCCGTCGGGACGCCAGATCGCCCGGTCGCCCGGCACCGAGTACCGGATGCCGTCGATCGTGGGGAACGTGGCCGCCGTCTTGGCCGCGTCGCCCAGGTAGCCGAGCGGCACCGCCCCGGTCTGGGCCGACCAGCCGATCCCCTCGTGGCCCGGCTCGAGCACTGCGGTCAGGTCGTCGCTCACGACCGTGGCGCCCGGCCCGGGCTGGAACTCGGCCGCCGACACGCCACCCTTGGTCGACAGCGTGGAGGCCTGCGCGCCGGTCTCCGACGAGCCCAGCGAGTCGTTGATCATCAGGTCGGGCAGGACGTCGAGGAACTCCTCCTTGAGCGCCGCGCTGAACGCCGCGCCGCCGTTGCCCAGCACGAAGAGCGACGACGTGTCGTAGCTCCCCCGGCGGAGCTCGTCGAGCAGCGGACGGGCCATGGCGTCGCCCACGACGACGACCGACTGGATGCGCTCGCGCTCGACGAGCGACCAGACCTCTTGGGGGTCCATGTTGCGCGACTGCGGGACGATCAGCGTGGAGCCCGCGTTCAGCATCATGAAGGCGGCCCACTGGGCGGCGCCGTGCATGAGCGGCGGCAGCGTCATCAAGCGGAAGCCGGCGTTGTTGCGGGCCCGCTCCGCGATCTCGTCGTAGGAGCCGACCTCGATCCAGGTTCCCACCTCCTTGCCGCCCATGGCGTTCATGAAGATGTCGTGGGACCGCCAGAGCACGCCCTTCGGCATGCCGGTCGTGCCGCCCGTGTAGACGATGTAGAGGTCGTCGGGCGACGTGGTGAGGCCCGGGCCGGCCGGGTCGGACGCGGCCAGCGCCTCCTCGTAGTCCACCGCCCCGGGCACCAGCGCCTCGCCGGACCCGTCGTCGACCTGCAGCAGCACGGCGATGCGGTCCCGCTCCTCCTCCGACATCGACTCCAGGAGCTCGGCGACGACCGGGGCGAACGTGGCGTGGAAGATCACGCCACGGGCCGACGCGTTCCCGAACAGGTAGCGCAGCTCCTCGGCCACGTAGCGGTAGTTCACGTTGAACGAGACCGCGCGCGCCTTGGCGCAGCCGAGCATGCCCTCGATGTACTCGTTGCCGTTGTAGAGGTAGAGCGCCACGTGGTCCTGGCCGGACTCGTGCGGCGCGAGCTCCGAGCGCTCGGTGTGGCATCCGAGGCCGTGGGCGTGCAGGTACGACGCCAGCCGCCGGGACCGCTCGGCCAGGTCCGAGTAGGTGAGACGCCGGTCCCCGAAGATGATGGCCTCGCGATCGGGCACCGCCGCCGCCACGACCTCGCTCACGGTGGCGAGGTCGAACTGCTCTCGATCAGCTGTGTCGGATGTCATGGGCCAACAGTAGCGACGGATCTGACGACCCATCAGACGCGCGCGCCGCCGGTTCGTTACCTTCGATGCCACGGTCGCGACCTCTCGACGCCACCATGAGGACCGTCGCCTCCGCCATGAGGACCTTCGGCTCCAGCATGAGGACCTTCGGCCCTGTCCACTCGGTGGGCGACGCGAGAGCCTGTGACCACGGTCCCCCGCTGCGATCCGAAAGTTCGTGCCCATGCCCATCACCGTGTTCCTGGTCGACGACCACGAGGTGGTCCGACGAGGCGTGCGCGACCTCCTGGAGGCATCCGGTGACGTCACCGTCGTCGGTGAGGCCGGCACGGTCGCCGACGCACTCGCCGCCGTGCCGGACGCCGCGCCCGACGTGGCGGTGCTCGACGTGCAGCTGCCCGACGGCACGGGCATCGAGCTGTGCCGCGAGCTGCGGTCGCAGCGACCCGAGCTCGCCTGTCTCATGCTCACCTCGTTCCCCGACGACGACGCGCTGCTCGACGCGGTCGTGGCCGGCGCCGCGGGTTACGTGCTCAAGCAGGTGCGCGGGTCCGACCTGGTCGACGCCGTCACCCGCGTCGCCGCCGGCGAGTCGCTGCTCGACCCCGTGCTGCACCAACGTGCCGCTGGGCGGATCCGCCGGGGTCCCGAGGAGGACGAGCGGCTCAAGCACCTCACCCCCCAGGAGCGTCGGATCCTCGACCTGCTGGCCGACGGGCTGACCAACCGCCAGATCGCCGACGAGATGTACCTGGCCGAGAAGACGGTCAAGAACTACGTCTCCAACCTGCTGGCCAAGATGGGCATGAGCCGCCGCACCGAGGCCGCGGTCTACGCCGTGCGGCTGGCCGAGCGCGGCCACTGAGCCCTCGCCGCCGAACCGGACGCCACGGCGACGGCGGGGGTACCGTCGGCGCGTGCCACGGCAGTACCGCTCCGAGCGGAACGAGCGCTGGCTGGGCTTCGAGCACCGGCCCGGCGACATCGTCGTCAGCACCCGCTCCAAGTGCGGGACGACCTGGGTGCAGATGGCCTGCTGCGTGCTCGTGCACGGCACCGCCGACCTGCCGGTCCCGCTCGCCGAGCTCTCGCCGTGGCTGGACTGGGAGGTGGAGCCGCTGGAGTCGGTCAGCGACCGCCTGGCGGCCCAGGACCACCGTCGGGTCATCAAGACCCACACGCCGCTGGACGGGCTGCCGCTCGACGACCGCGTCACCTACGTCGTCGTGGGTCGCCACCCGCTCGACGTCGCGGTCTCGCTGCTCCACCACGCGCGGAACATCGACCGCGACCGGTTCGCCGAGCTGACGGGACGCCGGACGGCGCCGCCCGACGTGGCATCCGAGTCCGAATGGCTCGACCGGTGGATCGGCGACTGCGTCGACCCGGCGGACGAGCTCGACACGTTGGCCGGGAACCTCCACCACGTGGCCGACGCGCACGCCCGGAGCGCCGAGGTGGACGTCGTGCTCCTGCGCTACGAGGACCTCGAGGCCGACCTCGACGCCACGCTGCGCGGACTCGCGGCCCGGCTGGGCGTGACGGTGGACGAGGAGCGATGGCCGTCGCTCGTGCACGCGACCACGTTCGACGAGATGCGCCGCCACGCCCGAACGACCGTGCCGGACCGACTCGGCGTGCTGGCATCGCCCGAGCGCTTCTTCCGGTCGGGTCGCTCCGGTGACGGGATCGCCGCGGCGAGCGACGAGCAGCTGGATCGGTACCGCGCCCGGGTCGCGGAGTCGACCGACCCCGCGGTCGCGGACTGGCTGCACCGACCCGCCGCCGTCGCCGGGAGCCGGGCGTGATCTCCCCGCTCCGTCCCGACGACGCGCGCATCGAGCGCTACCTGCGCGACCGGGCCGGCGTCGATCCGACCACGCTCCCGCCGGCCGGGTCCGGCCCGGTGCCCGAGGGGTACCACAGGCTCCGTGCCGAGCGCACGATCGGCGTGGGCGACGACGCGTTCGGGCGGGCCCGCGAGGGTCTGCAGGCCTGGGCGGCGCACCGGGGCGCCGGCGTCGAGGTGTTCCCGGCCGACGTCGCGCCGGCCGTCGGCCTGGACGTGGCGATCCTCACCCGCCAGGCCGGCGCCTGGGTGCTCGCCGCATGCCGTGTGGTCCGGGTCGTGGACGACGAGGAGCGGTGGGGCTTCACGTACGCGACCCTGCCGGGCCACCCCGAGGACGGCTACGAGTCGTTCACGGTGGCCCGGGGCGAGGACGGCGTGACGTTCCGGGTCGAGGCCGTGTCCCGGCCGGGGGCCCTGCTCGTCCGGCTGGGCGGCCCGGTCCCCTCCTACCTGCAACGCCGCATGACCGTCCGCTACATCGACGCGCTGGAGGCGTACGTGGACGGCGGGAGCTGACGCTCCACGGTCACGTCGGGGCACGGCCCGATCAGGACCGCGGCACCCGCCACTCCAGCGTGCTACCGCCGTGATCGCCGGGCGAGAGCGTGGAGGAGCCGCCGAGCTCCTCGGCCCGGGCCGACAGGTTGGCCAGCCCCGAGCCCCCGTAGACGTCGCCCGAGGTACCGACCCCGTCGTCGGTGACGAGCAGGGCCACGTCGTCGCCGACGGTCACCGACACCCTCGCGAGCCGCGCCCGCGCGTGCTTGGCCACGTTGGTCAGCGCCTCCCGCAGCACGGGGACGAGCTGCTCGGCGATCCGGTCGTCGAGCGACTCGATCGCGCCGTCGAAGTGCACGCGGACGTCCAGGCCGGTGGCGATGCCGGTCTCGGTCGCCACGTCGAGCAGCTGGCCTCGCAGTCCACCGGCGAGCGTGCGGCTCCCCTGCAGCGAGAAGATCGTCGTCCGCAGCTCGAAGATCATCTCGTCCAGGTCCGCGACGGCCGCCTCGAGCCGCTCGCGCAGCGGATCCTCCGCGAGCGAGGCGGCGGCCTGCAGGCTGAGCCCGGTCCCGAACAGGCGCTGGATGACCGTGTCGTGCAGGTCCCGGGCGATCCGGTCCCGGTCCTCCGCGACGGCCATGCGCATCTCGGCCTGGCGCAGCGCGTCCTGGCTGCGCAGGTAGGCCTGCTCCGCGTCGACCCGCTCCGACACGTCACGCACGGCCGCCACCGTGAACGTCGTGTCGCCGAGCCGCAGCGGGCTCAGGCTGATCTCGGCCGGGAACCGCGTGCCGTCGGGGCGCACGGCCGAGAGCTGGAGCCCCGATCCCATCGCCCGGGTGCGGGGGTGCTCCAGGTAGCCCTGGCGCTGCGCCACATGGGCGCTGCGCGACTCGGCCGGCACCAGCATCTCGATCGACGAGCCGAGCAGGTCGTTCGGACGGCAGTCGAACAGCACGGTCGCCGGGTCGTTGACGAACGCGATCTCGCCGTTGCCGGCCACCACCAGGATGGCGTCGGGAGCGGCGTCGAACAGCGACCAGGCGAACTCGTCGCCGTGGCCGTCCAGCAGGGCGGTGCGGCCTCCCATGGCTCAGGGCCGCCGGTCGTGCGGTTGCGTCGCTGCCACCGGCGTGGACCGTACACGCAGGGGACCGTCCGGAGCCTCGGCGGGACCCGCGGCACCGCCCCGGCAGCGCCTGCAGCGCCCTGTCCGGATTCGGGACCTTGGTCCCTGTCGGACGGCCCGGGGCGGCGGCGACGATGGTCGCAGTTCCACGAGACCGTCCCGAGAGGACCACGGATGCAACCCACCCCCACCCCCGGTGAGCAACGTTCCTGGGCGAAGGCCACCGGATTCCTGATCGCCCTGTACCTCGTCGGCCTGGCGATGATCGCCGGCATCGTGCTGGTCGCCGGCGGCAACGACGGCGGCTCGGCCTCGTCCGGTGCCGCCACGACCGTCGCCGTCGAGCTCACCGAGTTCAAGATCGGCGGCGACCTGATGGCGTCGCCCGGACCGGTCACGCTGCAGGTGACCAACGCCGGCACCATGGAGCACGACCTCACGATCGAGGAGCTCGGCAAGACGACCGGCGCGATCGCACCGGGCAAGACCGTGACGCTCGAGCTCGGCACCCTCGACGCCGGCGAGTACAAGGTCATCTGCACGGTGGCCGGCCACGAGGGCTCGGGCATGACGACCACCCTCCAGGTCATGGAGGGCATGGACCACGGCTCGGGCGCCAGCACGGCGGCCGCCGCCGGCGGCGACTCAGGCGGCTCCTCGGCCGGCGGTGAGATGGACTACGCCAAGATGGACGAGGACATGCTGGCGAGCTTCGCCAAGTTCCCCGCCACCACCGAGGGCACCGGCAACCAGCGGCTCGAGCCGAGCGAGATCCTGGCCGACGGCACCAAGCGCTTCGAGCTGACGGCGGAGATCGTCGACTGGGAGGTCGAGCCCGGCAAGACCGTCAAGGCGTGGACCTACAACGGCATGGTCCCCGCCCCCGACATCCGCCTGGAGGTCGGCGACACGGCCGAGTTCGTCCTCAAGAACGATCTGCCGGTGAACACCGACATCCACTGGCACGGCATCACCGTCCCGTTCGACCAGGACGGCGTGGCGCCGATCACGCAGGACCCGATCAAGCCCGGTGACACGTTCACGTACCGGTTCACGGTGACCAAGCCCGAGATCGGCATGTACCACCCGCACCTCCACGGCCAGATGGGGCTCCCGAACGGGATGTTCGGCCGGATCCAGGTGGGCGACACGCCCGTGGCCCGTGGCGTCACGGTGAGCGGCGTGCAGATCCCTTCGGACGTCACGCCGGTGCAGGACATCCCGATGATCCTGAACGACGCCGGTGTCATCGGGTTCTCGCTGAACGGCAAGTCGTTCCCGGCCACCGAGCCGATCGTCGTCAACGAAGGCGACTGGGTGACGATGACCTACTTCAACGAGGGCTTCCAGTCACACCCCATGCACCTGCACCAGTTCCCGCAGCTCGTCACGGCGATCGACGGCATCGCACTCGACCAGCCCTACTGGGCCGACACGATCCTCGTCGGACCGGGCCAGCGCTACACGGTCCAGTTCAAGGCCTCGGCCAAGGGAACGTGGGTGTTCCACTGCCACATCCTCAACCACGCCGAGCGCGAGGACGGGATGTTCGGGATGGTCACGGCGGTCGTCGTCCAGTAGCGCCGAGCCGGTCCCACCACCGCGATCGGCGCCGCGAGGGCCCCGACGGATCCGGAGTGACATGCTGTCACCGACCGGGACCGTCGGGGCCCGGTCGCGGGGATGCGGGCACGCTGAGAACGCGGTCTCGCGGGGAAGCAGCGACACGGGGAAACGGGGGTTCCGGGTGACGACCACGATCGTGGAGACCGTCGACGCGCTGACGCCGGCGTGGCTGACCGAGGTGCTGGCGGGCACCGCGGTCCTGGAGCGCGGCGGCAGCGAGGTGGTCTCGGTGGCGGCGGCGCCGCTCGGCACCGGCCAGATGTGCGACAGCTACCGGCTCCGCCTGGAGCTCGCCGACGGGTCCGCCCGAGAGCTCATCGCCAAGTTGCCCTCGACGGACCCCAACAGCCGCGCCGCGGGCCTGGGGCTGCGTGCCTACGAGAAGGAGGTGCGCTTCTACCAGGAGCTGGTCGACGGCCTCGCCGTGCGCACCCCGGTCGTGCACCACTCCGACATCGACACCACCACCGGCGCGTTCGTGCTGCTGATGGAGGACATGGCGCCGGCCACGCAGGGCGACCAGCTCGTCGGCTGCTCGGTCGACGAGGCACGGGCCGCGCTGTCCGAGCTGGTCGGCATCCACGCGCCCCGGTGGGGTGACCCGGCGCTGCACGAGCTGGAGTGGCTCAAGGGCGAGCGCGGACCGGCGCGGGACATGATGATCCAGATGCTCCCGGTGCTCTGGACCGGGTTCCTGGAGCGCTACGACGACGACCTGACCGACCAGGTGCGCAGCGCCGGCGCGGTGGTGTTCGCCCGGCTGGCCTCCTTCTACGAGGACCGCGAGCCGGTGACCGTGGTCCACGGCGACTACCGGCTCGACAACCTGCTGTTCCACCCGGCCGACGGCTCGGTCGCGGTGCTCGACTGGCAGACCTGCACGATCGGCCCGGGTCCGGCCGACGCCGCGTACTTCGTGGGCGCCGGGCTGCTGCCCGAGGTGCGGCGGGCGCACGAGGCCGAGCTGTTCGACCACTACTTCGGTGGCCTGGTCGACGCCGGGGTCGACGTCGACCGCGACAGCTGCTGGACCGCCTACCGCCGCGGCACCTGGAACGGCCTGGTCATGGCCGTCGGCGCCTCGATGCTGGTCGAGCGCACCGAGCGTGGCGACCAGATGTTCATGGCGATGGCGTCACGTCACGCGCAGCACGCCATCGACCTGGACGCGGCCGAGCTCCTCGACGCCTGAAGCCCCTTCCCACCACCCCGTTCTCGGGTCGGCAGGTGACCGCCACGGTCACCTCGCGTCCCGAGAAGCAGGGTTGGGCGGGGCCACGGCGATCCGCTGCGCGTAGATGTCGGCGAGGGCCCGGGCCGACCCGCGAGGGTCCGACGACAGGTGCTCCCACATCAGCCGAGTGGTGAGGTAGCCCCGCCGTGCCGCCTCGACGTCCCGTTCGGCGTCACGGGCCATCTGCCGACGACGTTCGTGCCACTTCCTGCCGGCCTCGATGATCCAGCGCGCGTCCTCGTAGGTCCGGTCCGCGAACCCGACCAGCTGCTGCACGGTCGGGATCGGGTGCTCGCGCAGCGGGTCCGGGAGACCGGCGAGCGCGATCGCCTCGTCGAGCAGCCGCTCGAGCACCGACCTGGTCAGGCCCTCGCCCGGACCCAACAGGTCCAGCGTGCCCTCCACCAGCAGCACGCCCGGCTTGCCCTTGCGCCGCACCTCTCGCAGCACGTCGCCGACCTGGGCCACCGTGAACGTGCGCCGCACGATGCCGTCCTCCACGACCTGCTCGAACCGGCCCTTCCGCAGCACCGCGGCGAGGTCCACCACCGTGCGGGCCGCGGTGGTGACCGGCATGCCCCGCACGACCGTCAGGTGGTGCGGGGCCACGTCCTCGACCCGGTGCCACGTGACCCCGTCGGGCGCGTGGCGGCGCGGACGGTCCACGATCAGGGTCGTCTGGTCGACGCCGATCGGCGACAGGCCGTGGAGCTGCCCGGCGGCCTGGAAGCCGACCACGCCGGTCGGTCCGGCGTGCAGCAGAGCCACCCACAGCCGTCGCTGCCAGGACGCCGGTCCCGGGAACCCGAGCACGCCGGTCGCCTCGGACACCCAGCGGCCGGTCGCCGTCCGGGACCTGACCTGACGAGGCGTGGCCCCCAGGTCGAGCGCCTGGCGCCGGCTGAACACGCCGGCCTGACGGGCTGCGAGCGCTGCGATGGCCAGGTCGTCGACTCCCACGTCGAGGAGTGAACGGCACCGCGGGTGGCGATGTCACCGGGGACCGATCCCCGTTGACAGGGAGCCCGCGACGATCACCCGAACCACCCGGTCTCGGGTCGAGGGCCCGAGCGCCGCGATCAGGCCGTGAACGTGCCGTCGGCGGATCGGGTGACGGTCGAGCCCGCGAGGCCCTCGGTCATCACGCGGTCGACGATCTCGCGGTCGGGGCTCGAGGCCCAGGCCATGCGGCCGTCGTCGGAGCGCACGGCGGCGAGCACGTCGCTCGGGCCCTCACGATCGAAGCGGACCGTGGCGGCGTCGACGTGCACAGGGCCGGCGTGGTCGAGCGGCAGCGGATCCCGCTCCCCCAGGTCCACGCGGTCCTGGCAGTCGATGCGGGCGAAGCGCTCCGGCGGCTCCGGCGAGTAGACGGCGAAGCTGTGCTTGGTCGCGCTGCCGCCGTTGCCGTGCACCAGCCCCAGTCCGCCCTGGCGCACGAGCGGCACCATGGCCGCGATCGACTGGCCCACCGAGTTGCTGATCGCCGCGCCGGCGAACCCGAGCCCGCCGGTCACGGTCAGCTGACGCTCCTCGGACAGCCCGAGCGCGGCCGAGGACATCTGCACGATCGAGGGGAAGCAGGCGTAGAGGTCCACGTGGTCGATCCGGTCGATGGACGTGCCGGCGTGCTCGAGCGCGGTCGCACCCGCCGCGGTCAGCGCAGGGCTCCCCGCCAGCTCGCCGCGGCGCAGCACCTCCCACGTCTCGTGCGACGAGGTCACCACCAGCGGGAACACGCGGCGGTCGTCGGCCACACCCGCCGCGCTCGCCACCCGGTCGGACGTGATCAGGATCGCGGAGGCCATGTTCACGGTGTTGTTGGCCACCATCGCCTTGGGATACGGGAAGGCGATCATCCGGTTGGCCTCCGAGGCGTCGCGGATGGCCGCGACCTCGTGATGGGACCGGTCCCAGGCGAACGGGTTGGACTCGGCCACCTCGGAGAACCGGGCCCACAGGCGGGCGCAGTGGTCGCGCTGCTCGTCGACCGTGCGGCCGGCCCGCAGCCGGAGCGCGTCCTCGAACAATGCGTACGACGCCGCGGCGGAGCCCATCGACGCCATCTCGGCGATCATCTCGGGAGCGAACCCGCCGATGACCTCGGGCTCCCCGTCGCCGGGCGCCTGGTTCCAGGTCGGATCGAGGCCCTGGCGCTTCAGGCGCTGCGCGCTCCAGCGGGCCTCGCCCCCGAGGACCAGGGCGACGTCGAGCTCGCCGGCCGCGATGCGCTCGCACGCCAGGCCGACGAGGTCCTGCGGCGCCGTGCCCGAGATCTCGGTGAGCGCCGTGGCCACGCCACCCAGTCCGAGCTGCTCGGCGACAACGGCGCCGGGGTTCTTGTGCGAGAAGAAGCCGCCGGTCACACCGATCCAGCCGACGCGGTCGAGCAGCGCGGGGGCGCCGGCGTCCTCGGCCGCGGCCCGGGCGGCGGCGACCATGAGCTCGATGGGCCCCGGCGCGTCGAGGAGGTCGTGGTCGCCGGGGCGGTCGATGGTCTGGGCGGCGCCGACGATGGCGGGCGTCGCGACGGTGGCGGGAGGGGTCGCAGGCACGGCGGCCAGTCTGGCAGCGCGCGCCGACCGCTCCCCAAGCCGGGATCACCCGGGAGGCGGGCGAACGGGTCGTTCCGGGCCAACTAGGATCCGGGCCAAGATGCCCCCGGCACACGAGGACGTCTCGGTCCGCCACCGGGACCGGTCCGGCCGATCGCATCTCCCGCAGCTCGGCGGCCGGCGATGATCGCGCTCGTCCTGCTGCACGCCGTGGTGGGCTTCGGCGTCATCACCTGGGGCGAGCGGCTGGGCCGCCGGGCGTTGTGGCTCGCCGCCGTGCCGTTCGTCGCCACCCTCAGCTGGCTGGCCACCCTCGCACCCGACCTGTTCGACGGCCGCGTCGTCGAGCAGTCGGTGAGCTGGGTCCCCCAGCTCGGGCTGGACATCGACCTGCGCCTGGACGGGTTCGGGGCCCTGTTCGTGCTGCTGGTCGCCGGCATCGGGACGCTCGTCCTGCTCTACGCCGGGTCGTACTTCCCGCCCGTGCAGCCGGGGCTCGGGCGGTTGATCGGCCTGCTGACGCTGTTCGCGGGCTCCATGTTCGGCCTGGTCGTCGCCGACAACCTGTTCGTCCTGTACGGGTTCTGGGAGCTCACCTCGGTCAGCTCGTACTTCCTGATCGGCAACCGATCGCAGTCCGCCACCGCGCGCGCCGCCGCGCTGCAGGCGCTGCTCACCACCGGCCTGGGCGCGCTGGCGATGCTCGTCGGGTTCATCCTGCTCGCCCAGGCGGCCGGCACGGCGAGGCTCTCGGACCTGCTGGCGGACCCGCCGACCGGTGCCACCGTGGTGCCGGCGCTGGTGCTGGTGCTCCTGGGTGCGGCCACCAAGTCCGCGCAGTACCCGTTCCACTCCTGGCTGCCCGGGGCGATGGTGGCGCCGACGCCGGTGAGCGCGTACCTGCACTCGGCGACGATGGTGAAGGCCGGCGTCTACCTGGTGGCCCGCTTCACGCCCGCGTTCGCGGCCGAGGCGATGTGGCGGCCGTCGGTCATCGCGGTCGGCGCCGTGACGATGGTGTTCGGCGGTCTGCGCGCGCTCCGCCAGCACGACCTGAAGCTCCTGCTCGCGCACGGCACGATCAGCCAGCTCGGCTTCATGTTCGTCCTGTTCGGCATCGGGACGCCCGAGGCGATCACCGCCGGGTGCGTGCTCCTGCTGGCCCACGCCGCGTTCAAGGCGACGTTGTTCATGGGCGTCGGCATCGTCGACCGCACGACCGGCACCCGCGACATCCAGCAGCTCCCGCTGATCGGCGGCCGGTGGCCCGGGTTCGCGGCGCTCGTGCTCGTGGGCGCGGCGTCGATGGCCGGCGTGCCGCCCCTGCTCGGCTTCGTGTCCAAGGAGGCGGGCTACACCGCGGTCCTGGACTCCGGGCTGGCGCTCACCGCCCTGCTGGTCGTCGTCGTGGTCGGTGCCTCGGTCCTCACCTTCGGCTACAGCGCGCGCCTGGCGTTCGGCTCGCTCCTGGCCGGGGGCCGCAACACGTCGCCGGTCCCCGACGACCGGCGACCCGCCACCGCGTTCCTGGTGCCGCCGATGGTCCTGGCCGTGCTCACGGTGGTCCTGGGCCTGGTGCCGATGGTCCTCGACACGCCGGTCACGGCCGCCGTGCAGGCCGTCGACGCCGCCGCGCCCGCCGCGCACCTCTCGCTGTGGCACGGCGTCAACGCCGCGCTCGGTTTGTCGGTGCTGACGATCCTGGCCGGCTGCGCGCTGTTCCTCGCCCGAGACCGCGTCGGCATCGCGCTGGCGACGGGCGGGCGCATCCCGTCGGCGAACGCTGCCTACCGGTGGACGCTGCGGGCGGTGAACGCGGCGGCCGACCGGGTGACCGGCGTGGTGCAGAACGGCTCGCTCCCCGTGTACGCGGGGGTCATCCTGGCCACGACCACGCTGGTGCCCGCCACCGCGCTCGTGCTCGGCATGGACGCCGACTGGTTCCACTGGGACCGGGCGCCGAGCGCCCTGATGATCGGCACCGGGGTCGTCGTGACCATCCAGCTGGCCGCGGCGTTCCGCGCCGCCAGCATCCACCGCCGCTACGCCGCCGCCCTGCTGCTGGCGGGCGTCGGCTACTGCATGGCCGCGCTGTTCATCATCCAGGGCGCCCCCGACCTGGCGCTGACGACGGTGGCCGTCGAGTCGCTGTTCACCGTCCTGTTCGTCCTGGTGCTGCGGAGCCTGCCCGACCACTTCGAGCAGCGCTGGACGTGGATCGGCCAGGCGTTCCGCGTGGCCGTGGCGGTGGCGGTCGGGCTCGTCATCTTCGTGTTCGCCCTCGCGGCGGGCAGCGACCGCTCGCCCACCACCACGTCGGCCGAGATGATCGAGCGGGCACTGCCCGACGGCCACGGGCGCAACGTGGTGAACGTGATCCTCGTGGACTTCCGGGGCTTCGACACGGTGGGAGAGCTCACGGTCCTGACCGCGGCGTCGATCGGTGCCGTGGCGCTGGCCCGTGCGGTCCGCCGGCCCGGACGGCCTCCCAGCGGGGACGCGGTCCCCGACCACGCGCAGGACGACGTCCCCACGGCGCAGGAGGTGGCGTCGTGATCCGTCGTCTGGTGACCCTCGACGAGACCGTCCCCCTGCTGTTCAGGGTGATCATGGTCGGCTCGATCTACCTGCTCTTCGCCGGCCACAACCAGCCCGGCGGCGGGTTCGTCGGCGGGCTCGTCGCGGGCGCCGCCATCTCGCTCCGCTACATCGCCGGCGGGATCGAGGAGGTCCGTCGGGTCAGCCGCTGGCGCCCGTGGACGATCCTCGGCGCCGGCGTGATCGTGGCGGTGTCGACCGCGCTCGTCCCGGTCCTCCTGGGCAAGCCGGTGCTCTCCGCGGCCTACGAGCCCTACGAC
>JAEXGP010000373.1 GCA_023450775.1 Actinomycetes bacterium
GCCGGCCACCATGGAGCTGCTCGGCGACAAGAACTGGTGGCTGCCCAAGTGGCTCGACCGGATCCTGCCGAACATCGACGTCGAGGGGCACTACGACGACGAGGACGACGCCGGCCCCGCCGCCGGCCCGGGCAGCGCCGGTCCGGAGCAGCAGGCCGTCCCGGTCGGCGACTGACCCGCGGCGGCCTTCCCGCCCCTTCCGGCTTTGTCATGCACAGAGGTGCCGATCGGCACCTCTGTGCATGACAAAGCGGTGGTCGCCGGCGCGGGAGGGTCCGTCAGACGTGTTCGCCGGGGAGCACGCTCGCCTGCTCGAACCAGGCGAGCAGCTGCTCCTCGTCGATGTCGTCGTCCTGGTGGATGTCCAGGTAGCGGACCTCGGGGTGCTTGGCCGCCTTGGGCGGCTCGGGATCGAGCGACGTCCCGCGGAAGAACTGCACCTGGACGTAGTTCGTGTAGCACCGGAACGCGGTGAACCAGCCGTCGCCCTCGTTGCCGTAGAACGGCTGGTTCCACTTCACGGCCTTGTGCACGTCGGGCACCGCGCGGACGATCAGCTCGTCGAGGAGCTCGCCGATCGGACGCTTCCACTCGGGCATGGCCGCGATGTACGCCTGCACCGGCTCGTCGCCCTCTCCCTTGGGGATCTGCGGGTTGCCGCCCGAGAGGAGCTTGGGCTGGTCGCCCGCCTTTCGGGTCGAGCTCTGCTTCCTGGTCGGCATCGACGCTCCGTTCGGTCACCCGCGGACCCCATGGGCTCGGGCCCGCCCCGGCGGAAGAATCTACCCAGGGGCCCTGCCGGATGCGCTCGACGAGACGACGCACACGGGCACTCGACGCCGTACGAGTCGAGCTCGTTCAGTACATCGCACACCTGCGAACTGCTGACCGCCTCGCGGTCGGCCGGGCAGAGGTCAGTGCCTACTCGTAGAACGCGTAAGGGTTCAGGATTGGCCCCGTCAACAAGCCGTCTCGTTGCGCGGTCGTGAGGTGTGCCGCGTCGCAGACCTCGTCCCAGTCGCGTCGGATGATGTCGACCTGTTGATCGCCGACCTCGCGTCCCTCGTCGCTCGTCAGGTGGTAGGTCGGCGCCGCTTCGATCAACGCGGCGATGCGACTTTCGCGCCCACTGTCGCCATCCCCAAAGCGTGGGTGGTGGGCCACCTCGCCGGTACGCGGCTGAGGTGACACGTCGTAGGCGGGGGTGAGCGCGAGGCCGTCGGCGAGGATGAACGCGGCGTGGTTGCGGGCGTGGTCGTCGGTGTTGCCGACGAGGATGTTGAACATGATGCGCGAGAACAGCTCACGCAGGGTCGCATCGGGCTCGATGAAGTTCGCTCGGATCTCATCGGCCAGCTCGACGTAGGAGAAGTGCTGCGCAGCGACGATCGTCTGCATCGACAGGATCGTGGCCGCGGACACGACTCGGCGTCGGGCGCCTGCAGGCGATCGGTCGAAGCGCTCGACGAGCAGGACCCCGCGGTCCATCGACTCGACGAACCGAACGGGAGCGACGTCGAGGCCGGCGCGGCGTGCGAGCTCCATCGCGATGTACTCCGACTGGGTCCACAGGAAGTTGTCGCTCCGCCGCGAGAACTTGGCCAGGAGCTTCACGCCGTCGTCGTCGATCAGGGCCTTCGGGCGGGCGCCGCCGAGCGGAGTGCCATTGACGAGTGCCGCGGCAAGGTCTGGGTCGATCGTTCCGCCCTCGTCGATCTTGTCGGCCGCGGTCATGAGTTGCTCGAGAGGAGCGTGCACCGGCGCCCGGGGGACGTAGTCGGTCGCGCTCGCCTGGAAGTCGATGGCGCCGACTCGGTCCGAGCCCGACTCGAGCAGGTACACGAGGGGATCGAGGTCGGCGCCGACGACGCCGAGGTTGGCGTTGATGACCGATCGTCCCCATGAGTCCGGAGCCGCGTCGTCGATGCACAGCGGCATCGGGCCGTCGAGCGCCTCGTGCTCGAAGTCGTCGAGCGGCAGCTCGGGCCCGTAGATCGGGACTGCGTCCGGTCGCTCGAGGTACGAACGTCCGTAGCTGAACACGTAGCGGTCGTCGCGGCGGTCCAGGCGTCCGCACACCACCGGCTCGGTGGCGTCGGGCAGCCAGATCCAGACGTAGGCCGCGGTCGGCGCGTCAGAAGTCATTGCTCGCCTTGCGTCGGGCGCGACCGCGCTGGGGGAGCAGGGCCAGCTCGTTGCGCACGACCTGGCCAACGAGGTCCTCGTTGCCGCCGAACAGCTCGACGCCGACCAGTCGTGCAGCTTCGAACACGGTGCCGATCGCCACCGACGGGTTCCCGCGTTCGATCTTGGTGATCGTCGGGGTGGACACCCCGACGCGCTCGGCGAGGTTTGCGACGCTCCAGCCCCGCCGAAGCCGGCCGGCGCGAACCGACTCGCCGAGGATCTGCACGGCAGCTCGGGTCCCTCGTGAGATAGCCATGGAAAGAATGTTACGAGTTATTGCCGATAAGCCCAACTATTCTTGCCAACTCCAGGAACGCGGCCGACGGGCCGCCCGGCTGGTGCCTCAATCGTCGAACGAGCTGGCGAGGTGGCCGATGCGGAGGTTGTCGTTGAACTCGGCCGGGTCGAACGCTTCAGGGTCGAATTCGCCGCCGTTCCACTCGATCAGCTCCGCGTGGCGGGGGTGGGACGGATCGGCGATGGCGACGAGGAACTCCTCGTAGCCCCAGGTGCCGCCGCAGTCCTCGGGCGGGCACGCCCGCTTGCCGGCGATGCAGGCCGGAACCTCGTCCACCTCGCTGCGGGCGACGATCTTCTCGACGTGGACGTCGTGGTCCCAGTCGTCGCCGAAGTCGTAGACGTAGCGGAACTTGTCGCCCGCGGCGGCCAGCTTGTCGAGTCGGTAGCGGGCCTCGTCGAGCACCTCGCTCGAGTCCCAGTCGGGATCGGGGACTCCGTAGTCGCGACCGCCGATGCGGAACTCGTGCAGGTGGGAGCTCCGCCACCCGAAGGCCGCCTGGATCACGTCGTGCACCTCGTCGAGGGTCGCCGATCCTTCGACGAGCACGCGACGCCAGATCGGCGGCGTGATGCCGCGCAACGTCACCTCGAGCTGGAACACCTTGCCGGTCCCGGCCTGCTTCCTGGCGCTGGCCCTGCGAGCGTCGTGCGCCGCCTTCTTGGGTGACATCGGCTCCGGTCCCTGGCCCCGCTCGTCGCTGAACAGGGCGATCACCTGGGCGAGCGGGTTGCGCTCGTCGGCGCCGGTCGGGTCGGTGCCGAGCACGACGGCCAGCTCCCGTCCCGGTGTTCCGGCTCGCTTGTCGAGCGGGCCGACGATGACGTCGGACATCCGCATCGACAGATCCTCGAGGTCGAGACCGCCGTTCGTCACGAGCACCTCACCCAGATACGCGAACTCGTTCATCACGCCCAACACCTTGCGGTCGTTGGTCGGAGCGAGACGCACCTCGCTCATGGCTGAGCGTTCGGCGGCGATGGTCTCCTCCGGCACCCCCTGCGCCCGCAGGGCCGACTCGATGGCGTCAGGGATGCGATCGAGCAGCGTCCTGGCCGGCGCCAGGGGCACGTACACCGGCAGGAACGTCCGGCTGTTGACCAGCAGCGCCACCTGCGGCTTCCAGAACAGCGCGTTGACGAACCAGTCGCCGAGCACGGTCGTCGACTCGTCGTCAGAGCCGGCGGCCGGAGCGGACTTCATCCGGTCCCGCAGCTTCTTGGTCCCCCGGACGATCAGCATCGCCCGAGCTTTTCACGCGTGGGTTCTGAACCAGAGCATCGCTCACAGCGTCGTCGCTTCCGCGGCCTCGCCGAGGCTCGCGTCGGTGCGTTCTCGCTTCGCACGCTCACGGCACGTCGGGCCGTCGGCGGCCGGGTCTGCCGACCCGGCAACGCTGTGACCTGCGGATCCGTGGTGGTGGAGCTGATGGGACTCGAACCCACGACCCCCTGCTTGCAAAGCAGGTGCTCTAGCCAACTGAGCTACAGCCCCGGAAGACGACGAGGCTACCCCGCTCCGCCGGGCACGCCGCGATCGGTTGCAGCACACTGTGCGCCGACAGCCAGCGACCCCACGGCCCTGCAGCGAGGAGCACCATGAGCGACATCCAGAGCATCCCGATCGCGACCATGTCCGGGGACACCACGTCTCTCGGCGACTACGAGGGCAAGGTGCTCCTCCTGGTCAACGTGGCGTCGAAGTGCGGGCTGACGCCGCAGTACGAGGGGCTCGAGGCGCTGTACGAGAAGTACCGGGACCAGGGCCTGGAGGTGCTGGGCTTCCCGGCCAACAACTTCATGGAGCAGGAGCCGGGCACCGACGAGGAGATCCTGGAGTTCTGCCGCACGACCTACTCGGTCGAGTTCCCCGTCTTCTCGAAGATCTCGGTGACCGGACCGGACCAGCACCCGCTGTACGCCGCCCTCACCTCTGCGATCGGCCACGCCAGCGGCGACCCCGAGGCGCACCGCGCCCGGCTGAAGAGTTTCGACATCGCGGCCAACGACGACCCCGAGATCCTCTGGAACTTCGAGAAGTTCCTGGTGTCGCGCGACGGCGAGGTCGTCGGCCGCTTCGCCCCGAACATGGTCCCCGAGGACCCCGAGCTGGTCGCTGCGATCGAGGAGCAGCTCGGCAGCTGATCGCGCCGGGCACGGGGCCGGTCGCCCCGTGCCCATGCGTCACGTGGTAGTCCGTCGGACCATGTCGGAGGGTGAGAAGGAGCGATCGGTCGAACGGCTGATCCTGTTCAGCGACGCGGTCGTCGCGATCGCCATCACCCTGCTGATCCTCCCCGTCCTGGACACGGCGTCGGACAAGGGCGACCTGTCGGAGCTGCTGAGCGAGGCGTGGCCGCGGCTCCTGGCGTTCTTCATCAGCTTCGCGGTGGTGGCCAGCTTCTGGATGGCCCACCGCAAGATCTTCTCGGGAGTCGGCGACATCTCCGGCCCGCTGACCTGGGCGAACATGTTCTGGCTGCTCACGATCGCCTTCCTGCAGTTCCCGGCCGAGGTGCTGGGCGTGCGGGACGTCGAGGAGATGGGTGTGCGGGCCCTCTACGTGGGCGCGCTGCTCGCGGTGTCCGTGGCCCAGCTCCTGCTCTGTCTGGTGATCAGCAGCGATCGGTCGCTCTGGCGCGACGGCGACCGACCGGAGATCAGCCTGAACGCCGCCTACGTCGGCACGGCCATGTTCGCGATCGTGTTCGTGGTCGCCACGTTCGTGCCCGCGATCGGGCTCTACGCCCTGTTCGCCCTCGTGCTGATCGGACCGCTGAGCGCCCGGCTGGACCGCTGGCGCGGGGCCGTCTGAGGCTGAGCGGGACCTCCCGGGTCAGACGGCCAGGACGGCGCGCAGCACCTCCAGGTCGTCAGCGGCCTGCGCCACGAGCGCGGCCGGTTCGTCGTGGTCGGTGAGCACGCCCTCCACGAACTCCAACGTCCAGGACCCGTCGAAGCCCAGCCGGCGGAGCAGCTCGACCTTGGCGGCGAGGTCGTCCGCCCGGTCCTGCAGCGGCGGCACGGTCAGCGTGGTCGGGTCCAGGTAGTTCACGTGGACGTGCCGGATCCGTTCGCCGTACGCGTCGAACCGGGCGCGCAGGTGCTCTGCGGTCTCGTGCGTGTGCACGATCGCCCCCACCCGCTCCGGTGGTCCCGCCGCGGCCAGCACCCGCGCCGCCACGACCGGGTCCTCCGCGATCGAGATGCCGTGGTGGCACTCGCACAGCAGCCCGACGTCGTCGGGAACGAGCTCGACCAGCTGCGCCACCCGCTCGCCGTAGACGTGCTCCAGCGACGGGTCCGCCCCCACGTTGAACTTCACGGCCCGGGCGCCGCTGGTCCTGACTCGGTCGGCGACCGCCTCGCACGCGGAGGGGTCGTCGCGGTCGAAGCCCACGTAGGAGCTCAGGATCGCCACGGCGGGCAGCGCGCCGAGCAGCGCGGCGGCACGGTCGTCGTCGTCCGGGAGGTGGCGTTCCCACAGCTCGAGTCCGTCGCAGCGGGTCGTCCGCACGTCGTCAGCGATCGCGTGCAGGTCGGCGACGGGCGCGCCCGACGCGTCGACGGTGGCCCAGCGGTTCGGTTCGAGCGCGACCGTGCCGAGCAGCACCGCGCCCGGCGTGACGCCGATCCCGGCGGCCGGGCTCACGCCTCTGGTGCCGAGGCCGCCACGCTCGCCGGCACCAGGATCCTGCGGATCCGCCATGCCGTGATCGCCAGCACGATCGACACGATCAGCGCGCTCGCCTCCAGGTCGTAGGAGTTGAACCCGAGCAGCGCGACCTCGGCCACGATCAGGGCCCCGGCGGCGAAGAGGAACACCCGCAGCCGCCGGCGGACGAGCTCCGGGGGACCGCCGCCGTAGACGCCGATGAGCCCGATCGTCACGAGGATCACCGCGATGGGGATCACGATGTAGCGGATCGTGCTGATGGTGCCGGCCTCTGCGTGCCCGCTCTCGTCGTGCGGCACCAGGATGTGGGCGAGCGCCACCGCCGAGGCCACCAGGCTGAGGTGCAGCGGGAAGTGCAGGTAGAGCCACGTGAGGCGACGGCCGTGCCGGGTCGACAGGCCCATGGCCGGCACGTCGGTGAAGTAGAGCCACCAGATGCCGAACATGACGGCGGTCGCGAGCGGCAGGCCGATCAGATCGACCTCGTCGAGCGGCTCCTGCGTGGCGGTGATGCCGAGCTTCACGAAGACCTCGCCGAGCACGATGATCGTGAACTCGCCGAAGCGGTGGACGATGTGGTGGGCGTCCATCGGCAGGTGCCGCTCCTCGCTGCCGGTCGGCACCATGAAGAGCAGGATCCCGAAGACCCACAGGACGGGGTACCACCAGGGCCAGCCGACGAGCGGCGCGCCCAGGAACACCAGCGCGGCGAGCAGGCACCGCAGCCCGTAGCCCTTGTACGCGACCGCCAGGTCCACGTCGGACTTCCTCGCCGCCCGGTAGAGCAGGGCCAGCGTGACGAGCACGAACGCGAAGATCGGACCGACGGCTTCGCTGTGGTCCTGGTGCGTGTAGTTGCTCGTGATGGCGACGGCGAGCACGAGCACCATCTGCGTGAGCAGCAGCGTGCGGGTCCAGACGGTCGTGACGAGGCCGGCGCCGAGCATCATCGTGGTGGCCAACCACGTGCACCAGATGAGCGAGAACACGAGGCCGAGCCAGATCACCCCCTCCACGCCGGCGTACTTCGAGTACGTGCTCGACATGACGAGGATCGCGGCGACGAACGCCAGGTCGTAGAAGAGCTCGAGCCACGACTGCCCCGGCATGGCCGGGATCAGCGCGGGTGGCGGGGCCGGGCCGGCCGGCACCTCGGCCTCGGTCATGGGACCGCGGGGAGGTCGGGGAACGGGAGCACCGCGCCGGGGTCGCCGGTCCGGGCCAGCGTCCGGTAGTGCCGCTCGGCGAACCGCCAGATGCCGTCCGCTCGGACCGCCGTGTCCTGGTACACGCCGTAGGCGGTCGACCAGGTCCCCGCGTCGGCGTCGTCGGGGCCGTGGTGGCGGATCTCGCACATGAAGGTCCGGATCCGGGCCACCTCGGCGTCGCCGTCGGCCGGGACGGTCACGAGCACGTTCAGCGCCACGAACTCGAAGAAGTCGAAGCGCTCGACCGCGTCGCCGATGAAGCCCAGGATCTGCTCGGGGCCGACCAGCTCGCGGCTCCCGCGGTCGACCAGGTCCAGGTGGAGGGCCGCGTCGGGTTGGAACAGGTCCTGCAGGCCGGCCCAGTCGCGCCGGGTCACGCCGTCCGCGTACGTGGCGATCAGCCGGCGCAGGTCGATCTCGTCGAGCCGCGGATCGGTCACTCCCCACCTCCGCCGACCGTCGAGGCCGTCGGCGACTGCAGCGTGCCGTCGTCGCCCAGCGAGAAGAACTTCCCGGCCCGGGTGCCGAAGTAGATCCGGCCCTTCCACACCGTCGGCGTGGACTCGATGCAGCCGCCGATCGCCACCGTCCAGATCTCCTTGGGCTGCACCTTCGGGTCCGACACGTCGTAGCCGTGCAGCGTGCCGTTGCAATCGCCCTGGATCAGCACGTCGTCGACCACCACCGGCGACTGCCACGTGGGGCCGGGCAGCTTGAACGACCAGAGCTCCGCACCGGTCTGCTGGTCCAGTCCGACGACCTTGCCGCTGTTCGCCGGGGCGATCACCACGCCGTCGTGCAGCGCCGGCGTGGCCCAGAACCCGGCGGGGTTGGCCCCGCGGTCGTCGTACTTCCACACCAGCGGGTTGGCCGGGTTCTTCGGGTCGAGCTTCATCAGCTGGCCCACCTCGGCCGCCCGCTTGTTGCCGCGCTCGTACTCGACCGCCACGTACAGGAAGCCGTCGCCGTCGATCACGATCGACGCATCCGTGTCGTCGCCGGTCCAGAAGCGGAACGTCTGGGTGGGGGTGCCGCCGGTCTTCAGCGGACCCATGTCCCAGCCCATCACCAGACCGCCGGAGTTGGCCCAGTACGCGGTGTTGCCCGACATGGACACCGAGTTCTCGATCGAGAACTCCTTGGCGCGGTTCCCGGCCAGGTCGTTGATCAGCTGCTGGTCCCAGCTGGGCGTGTTGAACACCAGCTTCGGTGCGACCGTGACCTTGCCGTTCTCCCCATAGGCCCTGTTCAGCTTCACCACGTGGAACTGGCTGTTCTCGCCGCCCTCGAACAGGAAGTCGTCGGCCACGATGCCGGCGCCGTCCCAGTCGTTGTTCCACAACGTGGGCGACACCGCGGTGGCCGACAGCTTCCAGAGCTCCTGGGCCGTGGCGCCCCGGTCGATGGCGATCACCCGGTAGTAGTTGTCACGGCTGCCCGTGTAGACGAGCGGATAGCCGTCGGGGTCGATCGTCACCGAGCCCTTGATGATGTCGCCGGTGGGCAGCGGCGGGAGGATGTCCTCGCCGGTCTCCCCGTCCATGAAGTGCACGGCCTTGTCGTAGGCGCCGAACACGACCCACGTCCGACCCTCGCGCTCGAACACCGCCGGCTGGCCCGTCCAGCCGGAACCGCACCAGGTCTTGGACTGGCCGCCGACCGCGGAGGACGAGCACATGCCCCCGTTGGCCGGGTAGAACCAGCGGACCTTGGGAGCCGTCGGGACGTCGCCCCGGCCGTAGTACGTCCGGGTGGGGTTGCCCCGGAACGTGAGGCTGCCGGGCACCTTCTCGGACCACATCCGCCCCGAGCTCGCCGGGTTCACGAACTGGTCGGTCCCCTCCGCCGGCACCTGGGTCAGGTCCTTCGGCTGCTCCTCCTCCTTGTCGGAGTCCTTGCCGTCCGGGCTCGCTCCATCGCCGGCGTCCTCGGCCGCGGAGCCGCCCTTGTCGTCGGTCGCGGTCTCGTCGTCACCGCCGCCCAGGAACGAGACGACCGCCGCGACCAGACCCACGACGAGCACCAGGGCCACGACGCCCACGATGATCTGACGCCGTCGCGCGACCTCGGGGGACGGCGGCGCGTACCGGTTCTGCGACCTCGGTCGCTGGACGCGCTGGGGGGACCGGTCGTCGGGTTCCATCGCCCACCATCATGGTCCGGGCGTCGTCACTGCTGGCGCAGCTCGCCCTCGGCCACCAGGCGGTCCAGCGTCAGCTCGGGGTGCTCGGCCTCCAGTCGCTCCAGCCAGTACACCGACTCGAACACCGCGAGCAGCTCGCCGTCCGAGCGCTGCAGCACGTCCACGCCCTGCATCGCCCGCAGCTCGGCGCGCGACGCCTCGTCGGTGCGCCGGGCGATCCGGAACCGCGTCGGCGTGAGCTCCACCGGCGCGCCGAACTCGTTCTCCAGCCGGTGGGTCGCCACCTCGAACTGCAGGGCGCCGACGGCCGCGAGCACGGGCGCCTGGTCGCCGAACTCGGGGTCGCGGAGCACCTGTACCACGCCCTCCTCGTCGAGCTGCTGGATGCCGGTGCGGAACTGCTTCGACTTGCCGACGTCGGTCGTGCGGGCGACGGCGAAGTGCTCCGGGGCGAAGCTCGGGATCGCCGGGAACGCCACGGCCTGCTCCACGTACAGGCTGTCGCCCACGCGCACGTCGGTGGCGTTGACCAGGCCCACGACGTCGCCGGGGAACGCCTCCTCGAGCGTCTCGCGCTCCTGTCCGAACACCGAGTGGGCGTACTTGGTGGCGAACGGCTTGCCGGTGCGGCCGTGGGTGACGACCATGCCACGCTCGAACCGCCCGGAGCACACGCGCAGGAACGCGATCCGGTCGCGGTGCGCCTTGTCCATGTTCGCCTGGACCTTGAACACGAAGCCGGAGAACGGCGCACCGAGCGGTCGGGGATCGCCGGCAGCGTCGAGCCGGGCCTGCGGCGCCGGCACCTCGTCGATCACGTTGTCGAGCAGCAGGCGGACACCGAAGTTCGTCAGCGCGGAGCCGAACAGCATGGGCGTGGTCTCGCCCGCGAGGAACAGCTCGGGGTCGTGCTCGGTGCCGGCGAGGAGCTCGAGCTCGTCCTGGGCCGCGAGCCACGCCTCGGCCTCCTCGGCCTCGGCGCGCTCGGGGGCGACGAGCTCCTCGGGTGCCTCTGTCGCGCCGCGGGCGGTGCGCGTGTAGCGGATGAAGTCGCCGCTGCTCCGATCGACCACGCCTCGGAAGTCGCCGGCGATGCCGACGGGCCACGTCATCGGGGTGCACATGATCGACAGGTGCGACTCGATGTCGTCGATGAGCTCCAGCGGGCTCAGGCCGGGCCGGTCCCACTTGTTGACGAACGTGATGAGCGGCAGGCCGCGGTCCCGGCACACCTCGAACAGCTTCAGGGTCTGCGGCTCGATGCCCTTGGCCGCGTCGAGCACCATGACGGCGGCGTCGCACGCGGTGAGCACGCGGTAGGTGTCCTCGGAGAAGTCGCGGTGGCCGGGCGTGTCGAGCAGGTTGACCACGCAGTCCCGGTACGGGAACTGCAGCACGGTCGACGTGATCGAGATGCCGCGCTGCTGCTCCAGCTCCATCCAGTCCGACGTGGCCGACCGTCGATCACCCCGGGCCTTGACCGCCCCGGCCTCCCGTCCGAGCGCGCCGCCGTACAGCAGGAGCTTCTCGGTCAGCGTGGTCTTGCCGGCGTCGGGGTGGGAGATGATGGCGAAGGTCCGCCGGCGGGCGGCCTCCTCGACTGGGTCCTGCATGAGGGTGTCAGTTCACCACCTGGTCGACCGCGGCGAGGAGTCCGGCCGTGCGGGGGTCACCAGCGATGCCCATCTGCATCTGGTTCATCACGTAGCCGCCGGCGATGCGACGGTCGGGATCCGCGAAGCCGACGGATCCGCCGGCGCCGTAGTGGCCGAAGGACCGGCCGCCCAGCAGGGGCGACACGCCCGAGTGCGTCATGTAGCCGAGCGCGAACGGGATGTCGAGGAACAGCACCAGGCTCGACCCGCTGACCTGGGGCACGATCGCACGGTCGACGGTGTCGGGTTCGAGCAGGCGCACGCCGTCGACCTCGGACACGAGCGACGCGTACATGCGGGCCAGGGACGCCGCGTTGGTGACGCCGTTCGCGGCCGGGATCTGGGCGGCGCGGACGCGGGGCTCGTTCCACGACTGGTCGTCGGCGAAGGCGCCGCCCGGCGCGCCCAGCGTCCGGCCGAGCAGGTTGCCCTCGCCGAGGAGCTGGTCGAGCAGCTGCACGAGCGACCGGTGCTCCTCGGGTGCGGTGACCTCCTCGACCACCGGCGCGTCGTCCAGGGCCGCGCCCGTCAGCGCGTCCGGACCGCCGCCGGCGAACGGGATGAGCGGTGCCACGCGGTGCTCCTGCTCGGCGGGCAGGCCGATCCAGAGGTCCAGACCGAGCGGCTCGGAGATGTGGGACTGCACGAACGATCCGATGTCGGTGCCGGCGGCGCGCCGCACCACCTCGCCGACGAGCCAGCCGAACGTCACCGCGTGGTACCCGTAGCCGGTGCCGGGCTCCCAGATCGGCGGGCTCGCGGCGAGCGCGGCCGTGACCGTGTCCCAGTCGAGCGCCTCGTCGATCGTCATCGGGTGGTCGACGTCGATGAGCCCCGCCTGGTGCGACAGGAGCCAGGAGACCGGCACGTCGGCCTTGCCGGCCGCCGCGAACTCGGGCCAGTACGCCGACACCGGCGCGTCGACGTCGAGCAGGCCCTGCTGCACCAGCAGGTGCGCGCAGGTGGCCGTCACGCCCTTGGTCGAGGAGAAGACGAGCTGCAGGGTGTCCTCGTCGTACGGCGTGCCGGCCAGGTCGCGCACGCCGCCCGTCAGGTCCACCACCTTGCGGCCGTCCACGTAGAGGCAGAACCCGGCGCCCACGTCGCCGTGCTCGGTGAAGTTCCGCTCGAAGGCGTCGCGCACCGGCTCGAAGCCGGGCTCGACGGTGCCCCTGATCGTGACGGCGGTGTCGTCGTGGTCGAGCATGGTCATCCTCCCCGCCGGCGCGGAGGGAGCGCCGGGCACGTCGCGAGAGGGTAGCGAGGTTCCCGCACCCCTCCGCCGGGGTGGGGCGCCCGATCAGCCGTTGTCGACGCGGAACTCGCTCACATGCTCCACGGCCGTCCCGTCGGCCTGCACGGCCTTGACCGCGACCTTGTGCGTCCCGTCGTCGAGCCGGGTCGTGTCGAAGGCGCCGTCCTGGTCCTCGTCGAGCGTGAACGGAGCCGTGCGGTCGACGTTCGTGGGCCGGGTCGCGGTGTCGGGATCGACCCAGAACTCCGCGCGCACGACCGGCGGCTCGTCGGACGGGTTCGTGATCTGGACGACCACCCGGCCGCTCACGGTCGCGCCCTCGAGGAGCTGGGTCTTGTGCGGGGTCTCGACGCGCGCCCAGGACAGCCGCTCGGAGCGGTCCTCGAAGGTCGGGAGCACCGAGACGGGCGCGGTGCCGGTGGTGGCGGTGGTGGCGGTGGTGGCGGGCGGCGCGC
The DNA here is from genome assembly GCA_023450775.1 of Actinomycetes bacterium. GTDB lineage: Bacteria > Actinomycetota > Acidimicrobiia > Acidimicrobiales > Microtrichaceae > Dermatobacter. The sequence continues at coordinate 12,877 of JAEXGP010000373.1, forward strand.
TCGACGTGGAAAGGGTCGACGTCGTCGTGCTCGTGGTGACGGGGGTGCCCTCGACCCCGCCGTCCCGGGCCGAACGGGCCTGGTACGCGAGCGGGACGCAGAGGGCGATCGTGGCGAGGAGCGACACGAACAGCGCCAGGAGCAGTCGCTGGCCGGGAGGGCTCAGGGGGCGTCGTGACGCGCGCGTCCCCCTCACCTCGCCAGCCCCATTCGCCATGGCCCGATTGTGGTGCGCCCGATCGGCGCCCCGACATGGGCAAATCGCCTGTTCACCGCTGCTCCGAAGGGCCCGACTCCCCGGGCGGGCCCGTCATCGTGTCGTGTTGCGCAACGCTGCGTCGTTCCGTGATCTCCCGTGCGTCGCCATCCCCGACCGGCGACCACGGGTGCCGACCCGTCGATCCGGGTCGGTCCGTGCTCTCAGGCTGCCTCTCCGTCGTCCGGTGTGGAGTGCAGGTCGATGATGCCGAGCCGCACCGCGGACAGCACCGCGTGGGTGAGGCTCTGGGTGTCCAGCCGCCGGTAGGTGGCGTTCAGGTGGTTGTGCACGGTCTTCTGCGTGATGCCCAGCGCCCGGGCCGCCTGCTTGGTCGACATGCCGTCGGCGATCATCTGCAGGATCTCCACCTGGCGGTCCGACAGCAGGTCGTTGCGGCTGGGCTCCTGGCCCAGGTGCTCCAGCATGGAGGCGGCCAGGCGGGGGCTCAGCGTCTCCTCGCCCTCCTGGACGCGGCGCAGGGTGTCCAGCACATCCGCGAACGACGTGCCCTTGGTCAGGTAGGCGGCCGCGCCGGCCTGCAACGCCGCCCGCGTCCGCTCCGGATCGTCGTGCATGGTCAGGACGACCACCTTGGACTCGGGCACCTCCTCGCGGATGCGCCGTGCCGCGGCCACGCCGTCGAGCACCGGCATGGACAGGTCCATCAGCACGATGTCCGGCCGGGTCTCGATGGCGAGCGCGATCGCCTCCTCGCCGTTGTCGGCCTCGCCGACCACGTCCTCGCCGGCGCTCTCCAATCCGCGTCGGATGCCGTCGCGAAGGATCTGGTGGTCGTCGGCCAGCAGCACCCTCACGATGCCACCTCCCTGTTGTCGTCGGAGCTGTCGCTCGTGTCGTCGGTGGTCGTGTCGGCGGCACCGATCCGCTCCCGCGAGCCGCGGGTCGTGCCGGGGCGGGATCGGTCGTCGTCGGGGTGGTCGCCGCCCGCCAGCACGCGCACGGTCGTGCCGGCGCCGGGCGAGCTGTCGATGAGCAGGCGAGCGCCGATCACGTCCGCGCGCTCCCTCATGCCGACGAGCCCGTACGCGGAGTCGCGGACGCCCTTGGCGGACTCGAAGCCGCGACCGTCATCGGCGATGACGAGCTCGAACTCGCCACCTCGCACGTCCCAGACCACGTCCACGTGCTCCGCGTCGGCATGTCGGTCCACGTTCGTGAGCGCTTCCTGGAGGATTCGCAACAGCTCGTTCTCCACGGGGACGGGCACGCGATCGTCCGGGTGCACCACCGTCAGTGTGGTCGCCACGTCGGCTCGCTCCGCGAACCTGTTGACCACGTCCTGTGCGACGACCGCGAGCGGCTTCTGGTCGGTGACCCCCGAGCGGAGCTGGCGGAGGGTCTCGCGGAGCTCGTCCAGCGCCGATTGCACGTCCGACTGGAGGCGGAACAGGTCGGCGGTGACGGGCTCGTCCTCGGCCACGATCCGCTCGAGCTCCATCGACACGTAGGTCAGCCACTGACCCAGGCGGTCGTGCAGGTCGCGGGCGATGCGGATGCGCTCCTCCTGTGCGCCGAGCGTGCGCAGCCGGCCGAACCACCTGGCGTTGTCGACGGTGAGGGCGAGCACCTCGGCCAGACCCGACAGCAGGACGGCGTCGTGCGCGTCGTAGCGCTGGGCCGACGGGTGCTCCAGGCCGAGCACGCCGATAACCTGGTTGCGGGCGGTGAGCCGCACGTACATGCCGGAGCGGCTGCTGCGCACGATGGGGCGCGTACCGTGCCGGCCCGTGGCGCCCGACGACGGCGCGCCCGGGCCGGGGGCGTCCGCGTCGAGCTCGTCGACCCGCAGCACGCCGTCGCGGTCGAGGGCCATCGACAGCGGGACGGGCAGGTCGCTGGTCGGGTAGGACGGCCGCAGCGCGCAGCCGTCGGCGATCTTCGGCACCCACTCCTCGGCGCTGTCGTCGAAGGTCATCAGGCAGATGACCCTGGCGTCGAAGCTGT
>JAEXGP010000078.1 GCA_023450775.1 Actinomycetes bacterium
GGGTGGCCGACCGCCTGCGGACCACCGCGCAGGCCGCGGCGGACGCGCAGGCCCGCGCCGAGGTCGCCCGCACGCTGCACGACGGCGTGCTGCAGACGCTCGCAGTGGTGCAGCGCCGCTCGGACGACGAGGACCTGGTGGCGCTGGCACGCGAGCAGGACGCCGAGCTCCGGGCGTTCCTGCGTGGCGAGCCGGCCACGACGACGGGCGACGAGCGCCGCCCCGGCTCCCCCGACGTGGAGGTGCTGCTGCGCGACTCCCTGGCCGCGGTCGGACGCCGCCAGCACATCGACGTCCGGTTGGTGGTCGTCGACCCCGGCACCGCCAGCGGCTCGGCCGCCGCGGCGTTGGTGGGCGCCACGTCCGAGGCCGTGGTCAACGCCGCGAAGCACGCCGGCGTGGAGCAGGTGTGGGTCAGCGTGGACCGGCGGCTGCCGTCGGGCACGATGGTCGTCGTGCACGACGAGGGAGTGGGCTTCGACCCCGCCGCGGTCCCGGCCGGCGACGGCATGACGGCGTCGATCCGCGAGCGGTTGGCCGGGGTCGGCGGCGAGGCCGAGGTGCGCAGCGCGCCCGACCGCGGCACCGACGTGACGATGTGGGTGCCGTGAGCACCGACCGAGCGGTGCGCGTGGTCGTCGCGGACGACCACCAGATCTGGCGCTCCGGCATCCGCACGGATCTGGGCGACGGGTTCCACGTCGTGGCGGAGGCCGAGGATGCCCCGACGGCGATCGAGGCCGCCCGCTCGCAGCGTCCCGACCTGGTCCTGTGCGACCTGAACATGCCGGGCGGCGGCGGCATGGCCGTGGTGCAGGCGCTGGCCGCCGACATGCCGGTCGTCGTGCTGACCGTGAGCGAATCGGAGCGAGACCTGCTCGACGTGGTCGCCGCCGGCGCCGTGGGCTACCTGCTCAAGTCGACGCGCTCCGACGAGCTGCGAGCGGCGCTCCGGCGGGCGGCCGACGGCGAGCCCGTGTTCTCACCGCAGCTCGCCGCGCTCCTCATCGGCGAGTACCGCCGACTGGCCACCGCCGGCGGTGACGGCTCGCTGCCGCTCACCGAGCGCGAGCGGGAGGTGCTCGCCCACGTCGCCCGCGGCGAGTCGTACAAGGCGGTCGGCGAGGCGCTGTTCATCTCGCCCAAGACCGTCGAGAACCACGTGCGCAACACGATGGCCAAGCTGCACCTGTCGCGACGCCACGAGCTGGTGCGCTGGGCCGTCGACCACGGCATCACCTGAAGCGGCGGCCCGACCCGCTCTGTTCCCGTTCCGGCACCCCATGAGGTGCCGATTCGGGAACGAAGCGGGCCGGCTCAGCACGAGCTGGTCACTCCCACTCGATGGTGCCGGGCGGCTTCGACGTGATGTCGTACGCCACCCGGTTGACGCCCGGGACCTCGTTGATGATCCGGCTCGCCATCGACTCGAGCACGTCGTAGGGGATGCGGGCCCAGTCGGCGGTCATGGCGTCCTCGGACGTGACCGCCCGGATGATGACCGGGTGACCGTAGGTGCGCTCGTCACCCATCACGCCGACGGTGCGGATGTCGGGCAGGACGGCGAACGCCTGCCAGATCTCGCGCTCCAGGCCGGCGATGCGCAGCTCCTCGCGGACGATCGCGTCGGCCTCCTGCAGCAGCGCCACCATCTCGGGCGTCACCTCGCCGATGATCCGCACGCCCAGGCCGGGACCCGGGAACGGCTGGCGCCACACGATCTCGTCGGGCAGGCCGAGCTCGTGGCCGACGGCGCGGACCTCGTCCTTGAACAGCAGCCGCAGCGGCTCGACCAGCTCGAAGTCCAGGTCCTCGGGCAGGCCGCCCACGTTGTGGTGGCTCTTGATCGTCGCGGCGTGCGCGGTGCCCGACTCGATCACGTCGGGGTAGAGCGTGCCCTGCACCAGGAACTGCGCGTCCTCGACGCCGCCGCGGGCGTCCTCGAACACCCGGATGAAGAGCTCGCCGATGGCCTTGCGCTTGTCCTCGGGCTCGGTCACGCCGGCGAGGCGCTCGAAGAACCGGTCGGCCGCCCGCACGTGGATCAGCTCCATGCCCTGGTGGCGACGGAAGGTCTCGACGACCTGGTCGCCCTCGTTCTTGCGCATGAGGCCGGTGTCGACGAACACGCACGTGAGCTGCGGACCGATCGCCTTGTGCACCAGCGCGGCCGCCACGGCGGAGTCGACGCCGCCCGACAGGCCGCAGATCGCCCGGCCGTCACCGACCTGGGCACGGATCGCCTCTACCGACGCGTCGATGAAGTTCTCCATGGTCCACGTGGCCGGCAGGCCCGCCAGATCGTGGAGGAACCGCGTGATCAGCTCCTGGCCGTGCGGCGTGTGGGCCACCTCGGGGTGGTACTGGACGCCCCAGATCTTGCGCTCCGGCGCCTCGATCACCGCGCACGGTGCGCCCTCGGACGAGGCGGTCGCGACGAACCCCTCGGGCGGGCGCTGCACCGCGTCGAAGTGGCTCATCCAGACCGTCTGGTCGGCGGGGAGGTCGTCGGTGAGGATCGACGACACCACGTCGGTGCTGCGGTGCACGACCGTTCGGCCGTACTCGCCGGCGCCACCGCCGCCCACCTCGCCGCCGAGCTGCTGCGCGATCAATTGCTGGCCGTAGCAGATGCCCAGGATGGGCACGCCCAGGTCGTACACGCCGGGGTCGATCGACGGCGCGTCGGGCACCCGCACGGACTTGGGACCGCCGGAGAAGATGATCGCCGCCGGATCCCGGCGGGCCAGCTCGGCCGCGGTGATCGAGTGCGGGACGATCTCGGAGTAGACGTTGGCCTCGCGCACGCGGCGGGCGATGAGCTGGGCGTACTGGGCGCCGAAGTCCACGACGAGCACCGTCGGCTGGTCGCCGACGACGCGCTCCGCCTCCTGTCGGCTCCCCTCGTCGGGTCGACCGGTCTCGCTCATCGCTGGCCTCCCGGCCTCACCGAGGGCGGCGCCGTGACGACCAGCTCCGCCTTCTGCAGCTCCTTCAACGTGCCGTGGCCGGTGACGGCCATGGACTTGCGCAGGCCGCCCATCAGGTTGGTGCGACCGTCGGACCGGTCCGACGGACCGAGCAGGATCTTCTCCAGCGAGCCCAGGCGCGGCATCCGACGCACCCGGCCCCGCGGCAGACGCGAGTGGAACGACGCCATGGACCACACCGCGCCGCCCGCCGGCGACTCGTCGGCCCCCGCCAGCGGCGCCCCGAGCATGACGGCATCCGCGCCGCACACGACCGCCTTGGCGATGTCGCCGCCGGTCGCCATGCCCCCGTCCGCGATCAGGTGCACGTACACGCCGGTCTCGTCGAGGTGACGCATCCGCGCAGCCCGGGCGTCCGCGATGGCGGTGGCCTGCGGGTTGCCGACCCCGAGCACGTTGCCGGTCGTGGAGGTGACGCCGGTGCCGATGCCGACGAGCACGCCGGCCGCACCGGTGCGCATCAGGTGCAGCGCGGCCTGGTAGCTGGCGCAGCCGCCGACGATCACCGGGACCTCGAGCCGGCGGACCAGGTGCTTCAGGTCCAGCGGGTCGTGCGCGCCGTCGGACACGTGCTCGGCCGAGGTCACCGTGCCCTGGATGACGAGCAGGTCGGGCTCGACCTTCTTGATCGTGGGCAGCAGCGACTCGGTGCGGGCGGGGCTCACGGCCACGCAGACGGTGGCGCCGGCATCGCGGATCTCACCGATGCGCTGCTCGACCAGCTCGGGTCGCACGGGCGCCTCGTAGGCCTCGCGCAGCAGCGCCACGCCGTCGCGGTCGTCGCCGTCGGCGTCGTGCTGCGCGATGCGGTCGAGGATGGGGGTCGGGTCGTCGTGGCGGCACCACAGACCCTCCAGGTGCAGCGCCCCGGCGCCGCCCAGGCGGTCCATCTCGACGGCGGTCGACGGGTTGGTCACGCCGTCGAGCGCCGCGGCGATCACGGGCAGCCCGAACTGGTAGGCGTCGATCTGCCAGCCGAGCTCGACCTCGTCGGCGTCCCGGGTGCGGCGGCTGGGGACGATGGCCACCTCGTCGAGCGAGTAGCCCCGTCGTCCCTGCTTGCCCAACCCGATCTCGATCTCTGCCACGGTCTCACCCACTCCCGGCGCCACCTGCCCCTGGGAAAGGCGAGAGTCTACGCCCTCAGGCCCGCCGGCTCCGCGCTCGGGGCCCGCACGCCGCCGGGACCCCGGCCGTCCCGGCGGGCGGGTGCGGAGGGGGTGGCCGGACCGGCCCCGCGGTACCGTTGCCGCCCGTGTCCAGCGCTCCCGAGCCGACCGCCGCGCAGTGGATCGAGCGGGACGCCGCCGTCGTCTGGCACGGGTTCACCCAGATGGCGGCCTACCCCGACAACTCGCCGGTCATGGCGGTCGCGGCGGAGGGCCACCACATCGTCGACGCCGACGGCAACCGCTACCTGGACGCCATCAGCTCGCTGTGGGTCACCACCCTGGGCCACCGCGTCCCGGAGCTCGACCGGGCCCTGCGGGACCAGATCGACCGGGTCGCCCACACGACCATGCTCGGCAACGGCAACACGATCGTCGTCGAGCTCGCCGAGGCCCTGGCCCCCCGACTCCCGGTCGACGGGCCGCACCTGCTGTTCGCGTCGGACGGCGCGGTCGCGGTCGAGCAGGCGCTGAAGATCGCCTTCCAGTACTGGCACAACCAGGGCGTGGAGGGACGGGACACCTACCTGTCCTTCGGTGGCGCCTACCACGGCGACACGATCGGCTCGATGTCCGTGGGGGACGACGGGTTCGGGGTGGACCTCTACGACCCGCTCCGCTTCCCGGTGCTACGGGGGCCCGGCTTCGACCGGGACGACGCCATCGTGCGGGCGTGCGAGCTGGTCGACGAGCACGCCCACCGGCTGGCCGCCGTGGTCGTCGAGCCGCTCGTGCAGGGCGCAGCCGGCATGCAGATGCTGCCCGCGTCGGAGTTCGCCGCCCTCGGCGACGCGTGCCGCCGCAACGACGTGCTGCTGATCTGCGACGAGGTCGCCGTGGGCTTCGGGCGCACCGGCACGCTCTTCGCCTCCGAGCAGTGCGGGCTCCGTCCCGACCTGATGGCGATGGGCAAGGGCATCACGGGCGGCTACCTGCCGCTGGCGGTCACGGCCGCGTCCCAGCGGGTCTTCGACGCCTTCCTGGGCGAGGACCTGGGGCCGCGCACGCTGTACCACGGGCACTCCTACGGCGGGAACGCCCTCGGCGCCGCCGTCGCGCTCGAGCACCTCCGCCTGCTCGACCGGGACGACGTGCTGGCCAACGTCCGGGAACGGGGCGAGCAGTTCGGCACCCTCCTGGCCGAACGGGTGGCGCCGCTCCCCGGCGTGGCCGAGGTCCGCCAGCAGGGCCTGATGATCGGGATCGAGCTCGCCCCGCCGGCCGACGGATTGCGGTGGGGGCGCCGGGTCAGCGCGGCGTGCGTGGCCAGGGGCGTGCTCATCCGACCGCTCGGCGACGTGGTCGTCGTGGTCCCGCACCTCACGACCACGGCGGACGAGGTCGAGCAGATCGTCGACGTGCTCGTCGAGTCGATCGACGAGGTGACCGAGTCGGCCGTCCAGGTGCAGCTCGACCTGTCCTCCGCGGCGGCCGATGCTGCCGCCGACGGAGACTGAGGACCGCCGGCCGTGAGCTCCCTCGGCGACGCGGTCCGGCGCCGCAACGACGAGATCCACGCCGCCGACCGGTGGCGCACCGTCCGGACGCTCGGTGGCGGCGCACCGCGGACGACGCTCGCCGACGGCACCCCCGTGGTGCACTTCGCGTCGAACGACTACCTGGGGCTGAGCCAGCACCCCGACGTCATCGCCGCCGCCGTCGCCGCCACCCGGGCGGAGGGGTCGGGCGCCGGCGCGTCGCGGCTGGTCGTCGGCGGGCGCCACATCCACGAGGAGCTCGAGGCCGAGCTGGCGGCGTGGACCGGCCACGAGGCCGCGCTGGTGTTCCCGACCGGGTTCGCCGCCAACCTCGGCGTGATGGGCGCGCTCGTCGGCGCCGGCGGGCGGGGCGACACCACCGTGTTCAGCGACGAGCTGAACCACGCGTCGATCATCGACGGGATCCGCGCGGCCCGGGCGACCGTCGACGTGTACCCGCACCTGTCGACGCCGGTCGACCCCGACGCGTTGGGCCGGCTGGCCGAGCGGCTGGCGTCGCGCACGACGCCCCACGCCGTCGTCGTCACCGACCTCGTCTTCTCCATGGACGGCGACGTGGCGCCGGTGCGTGAGCTGGCCGAGCTGTGCGCCGAGCACGACGCCGTGCTGGTGCTGGAC
>JAEXGP010000174.1 GCA_023450775.1 Actinomycetes bacterium
GCGGCCCGATGCTCTTCAGACAACGGCCGCCAGGCCGGTGCGTGCCTGGATCGAGCGAACCAACGATGAACGCCGCCGAAGGCCCGGTCGATCCGCCGAGCCAGCGAGGCCTGGTTCGAGCGGAACGGCGATGAGCGCCGCCGCAGGCGGCTCTTCGCCCTGTGACAACGGCCGAAGGCCGGTGGGAGTCAGTCGTTGTAGCGGAGGTGGACGAACGCCTCGGCGGCGCACAGGTTGAGCGTGAAGCTCTCCTGCAGGTACAGCCGGACGACGTCCGCGTCGTGGTCCGTGTAGCCGATCGAGAAGTCCTGGCCGATCACGATCTCGGCGTCGCCGCCGCGGAGGCTCATCACCACGGCGCCGTTCACGCCGGGAGCGAACACGACCGGGCCGCCGAGGATCAGCTTCAGGTGCTCGAGCACCGGGTAGCCGCCCATCTCGGACTGCTCGACCACGCCGGTGTAGCAGCGCGGGCCCAGGGCGATGGCGTACGGGCCGGACACGCCGCCGAGCTTGAGCTTGGCCACGGCCTGGGCCACGAACGACGGGTAGCGCTCGTAGTCCTCCTCGATGACGACCGGCTCGTTGGGGGTCTCATCGACGATGCCGGCGATGCCGCCGGCCTGGAAGCCGTGGAAGATCGACTGGTCCTCGGCCACCGCGGCGTCACGAGCGGCGAGGCGCACAGCATCCAGGTCCGCGTCGCACGCGCCCCGGTCGATCGCGTCGAGCTCGGCGCGCGACACCGCGAACGGCACCTTGAGCTCCACCATCGGGCGGACGTCGCGGACCCGGGCGTCGACGTCACCGGTCACCACGCCCACGTGGCGGGTCCGGCCAGTGGGCTCGGCGCTGTGCTTCCAGCCCTTGGGGCCCGACACGTCGAGCAGACGGCGACCCGCCAGCACCTCCTTCAGCGCACTCGTGGCCTCTTCGTCGATCTCGGCCCACGCGGCCTCGGTGATCGGGGCCTTCTCGCGCAGCAGGTGGTTCATCACGCTTCTCCCTTGAGGTCGCCGATGGCCAGGGAGCCCTCGGACGTGGTGCTGTCGTCGTCCTCGCCGTCACCGGCGTCGCCGCCGTGCTCGGCCTCGTGCTCGATCGCGAGCACCGAGCCGGTGGTGAACAGGTACGTCCGCAGGTGCTTGTCCAGCACCGGATCGTTGCGGCGCAACCACTCCAGGGTCATCGCCGCGTGCTCCTTCTCCTCGTCCCGGTTGTGGGCGAGGATCGCCGCGAGCTCGGGGTCGTCGGTCGCGTCGACCCGCTGGTCGTACCAGTCGACCGCCTCGAGCTCCTCCATGATCGACACGATCGCCCGGTGGCGGTTGATCGTGGACGGACGCAGCTTGTCCTTGTCCTCGTGGAGTTGCTCGGAGCTCATCGCCGTCCTTTCGTGCAGCCTGGTGCCGCCACATGGCGTACCCGGACCCCGGCCAGCCTAGATGCGGGAGCACGGAACCCGTTCCCGTGGGGCGGCGTTCACCCCGTCGGACCCACCCGAACGGGCGGTGCCCGGACGCGACGGAGCCCCGACCGAGGTCGGGGCTCCTGTCTGCGGTGGAGGTGATGGGAGTCGAACCCACGACCTCCTCGATGCGACCGAGGCGCTCTAGCCAGCTGAGCTACACCCCCGCAGGGTCAGGCAGTGTAGCGGCCCCGCGACCACGACTACAGACGAGACCGGCGCGGCTCAGTCCGGCTCGATCGCCCGCTGCAGGCGGTACTGGAGGACGGCGCTCGTGAGGTCGCCCCGGCTGCGCTCGAGGACGGCGCGGAGCGCGTCCAGCGTGCGGCGCAGGCCGTGGGTGACCGCGTCGGGGAAGTCGACGGTGCTCAGCGCGTCGTAGGTGTCGTCCATGAGGCCGAGCAACTCCTCGGCCCGCTCGACGTCGCCGTCGCGCAGTCGGTCCAGGAGGTGGCGCCGGAGCTCGCTCGCCGCCTCGGCGAGGCCCCGCAGGTACGCAGCGCCGCCGACCCCCAGGTCCTGCGCGGACGGCAGCTCGGCGCCGTCGACGAAGGCCCGCACGGCGCGGGCCTCCACGTACTCCTTCTCGGCGTCGTGCAGGAAGCCGGCGTGCTCGATGGCCGGGTGGTCGGCCAGCGCCGCCTGCACGGCCCGCAACTCGGTCTCGGCGTCCGCGGCGAGCTGGGAGGCCCGCTCGAACTGCAGCCGGTGGACGGCCTTGATCGAGCTGCCGCAGAGCCGGATGACCGCACGACAGCCCGGCAGGGCGACCTCGCGGGCGTCGTTGGCCGCGGCGAGCGAGGCCTGGACGGCGTCGATGCGCTCGGCGAGGGACGCCGAGGTCGCGGCGGCGGCGTGGTCCGTCACCGGGGCCGCCGAGTGCCGGGGTGGCTCAGTTGGCGACGCTGCGGGCGCTCACGGGGCTGACCCGCACGCCGTGCACGTCGGCGGTCCGCCGGACCGGCGCGGTCGCCGGCATCCCGTAGGGGTCACGGGTCGTCGCCATCGGCGCGTTGGTCACCTGGTAGAGCGCCACCACGTAGGCGACGAGCAGGGCGGCCGAGAGCAGGAACAGCAGCAGGAACGGACCGCCGAAGGCGACCGAGCACAGCAGCGTCAGCACGCTGGCGGAGCCCAGGACCGTGAGGACCTCCTGACGACGGC
>JAEXGP010000218.1 GCA_023450775.1 Actinomycetes bacterium
CCCTTGGCGCCTGCCGCACCCGACGAGCGGGTCGGTCGCCGGGTGCGCCCGGTCACGCCGGGTGCTTCCCCAGGGGCGCCAGGGCCGCGGCGCCGCGGTACACGGCGGACTCCCCGAGCTGCTCCTCGATGCGCAGCAGCTGGTTGTACTTGGCCACGCGGTCGGAACGGGCCGGCGCGCCGGTCTTGATCTGACCGCAGTTGGTGGCGACGGCGAGGTCGGCGATCGTGACGTCCTCGGTCTCGCCCGAGCGGTGCGACATGACCGACGTGTACGAGTGGCGCGTGGCGAGCTCGACCGCTTCGAGGGTCTCGGTGAGCGAGCCGATCTGGTTCACCTTGACCAGGATCGAGTTGGCCACGCCCAGGTCGATGCCGCGGGCGAGGCGCTCGGAGTTGGTCACGAACAGGTCGTCGCCCACCAGCTGCACGCGGTCGCCGATCTTGGCGGTCAGCGTGGCCCAGCCGTCCCAGTCCTCCTCGGCCATCCCGTCCTCGATGGACACGATCGGGTACCGGTCGCACAGGTCGGCGAGGTAGTCGGCGAACTCGGCCGAGCTCAGCGAGCGGCCCTCGCCGGCGAGGGTGTAGACGCCGTCGGCGAAGAACTCGGTGGAGGCGGCGTCGAGGGCGATCGAGATCTCCTCGCCCGGCGTGCGGCCGGCCCGCTCGATGGCCTCGACGAGCAGGGCCACGGCCTCCTCGTTGCTGCCCAGGTTCGGGGCGAAGCCGCCCTCGTCGCCGATGGCGGTCGACAGGCCGCGCTCGTGCACCACCTTCTTGAGCGTGTGGTAGCACTCGGCGCCCCAGCGCACGGCCTCGGAGAACGAGGCGGCGCCGACCGGCATGAACATGTACTCCTGCAGGTCGACGTTGTTGTCCGCGTGCTCGCCGCCGTTGATGACGTTGAGCATGGGCACCGGCAGCACACAGGCGTTCGGGCCGCCGACGTAGCGGTACAGCGGCAGGTCCAGCTCGGTGGCGGTCGCCTTGGCCACGGCCAGCGACACGCCGAGGATGGCGTTGGCGCCCAGGCGGCCCTTGTTGTCGGTGCCGTCGAGGTCCAGGAGGATGCGGTCGAGGTCGCGCTGGTCGACGGCGTCGAATCCCAGCAGGGCGTCGGCGATCTCGCCGTTCACGTGGTCGACGGCCTGCAGCACGCCCTTGCCCAGGTAGCGATCGGCGTCGCCGTCGCGCAGCTCGACCGCCTCGAAGGCACCGGTGGACGCACCCGACGGGACCGCAGCGCGACCGACCGCTCCGGAGTCGAGCTCGACCTCGACCTCGACGGTCGGATTGCCCCGGGAGTCCAGGATCTCCCGCGCCACGATGCCTTCGATGATGCTCACGCCTGTTCCTCCACCTGCGTCGGGCCCGCAGTCGATCCGGGCCGGTCGTCGTCATCGACCGTCGTCGAGGTCGATCAGCCGGGTCCGCGCTGGGGACACCGTACCGGCGGCATCTTGCCAGCACCGGGCAATCGCCCCCACATCCGCACCTCCCGTCGCACCCTCGGCACCCGGTTCTGTCGTGCAGAACCGGAATGATCCTTCTGGTTCTGCACAGCAGAACGGGGGCTTCAGAGGTTGCTGCGGATGAGCTCGGCGTAGGCCCTGGCGCCGGCGGGGCGCAGGTGGGCGCCGTCGGGGGCGAACCACTCGGGATGACCCTCGGACAGCTCGTGCCAGTCGACGAGCACCGCGTTGGCGTGCCGTTCCGCCGCGTCCGCCAGGCGCTGGTTCACCAGGTCCTGCCACGGACGCTCGACCTTGGCGTTGACCAGCAGGACCTGACGGTCGCCGACGATCTCGAACAGCCGGTCCAGGTCGCCGTCGGAGAACGTGCCGTTGGTGCCGGCGTGGATGATGATCGCCCCGGGCGCCTTGCCCTCGGAGACGAACCACTGGACCACCTGCAGCACGGTGTCGAACTGGCGTCCGACCTTGGCGCTCACGGTGAGGCCCGGCATGGCGTTCTGGAGCGCGCCCGACGCCCCCAGCATGACCGAGTCGCCGACGGCCACGGCGTTCGTGGCCGTCTGCGGCACCCCTGCCGTGGACGTGGCCGCCTCGGGGGCGGTGGTCGGCAGGGTGGTCTCGCCCGCCACGGTCGACGCGGGAACGGTGGTGGTCGTGGACGGCGGCGGAGCCGTGGTCGTGGCGCTCTCCAGGTCGGGCACCGCCGCGGCCTCGAGCGCGATCTTCTCCCGGTCGGGGCTGCTGGCCGCCTGCTGCAGGCCCATGCCGATCAGCGCGATGAGCGCCACGCTGGCCCCGCCGACGATCGTGAGCTGGCGTGCGTATGCGGCGCGCCGCTGCCCCGTCGACTCCCGGAACGACCGCCACCAGCCCCCGAGCACGCCCGAGCGCAGCGGCTGCTCGACGTAGCGGTACGACACCTCGGCGGCCCCGAGGGTGAGCCCGATGCGCAGGACGAACACCGGCCACCCCGTGAACGGCAGGTCGAGCTCGGGCCGGGTGACCATGAAGATCGGCCAGTGCCACAGGTAGATCGAGTACGAGCGGACGCCGATCCACCGCAGCGGCGCCAGTCCCAGCACCTTGTGCAGGCGGCTGGCCGGATGCACCAGCACCGCGATGACGACCACGCAGACGATGTCGAGCAGCAGCATGCCGCCCCGGTAGATGAAGGCGTCGAAGGCGTTCACCCGCATGAAGAACCAGGCGATGATCAGCAGGCCGGCCACGCCGACCGTGTCGAGCGTGACGCCGGCGCTCGCCGCGGCGCGGCCGCGGGTGCGCCACGGCGCCCAGAGCACGGCCAGCAGCGCGCCCACCAGCAGGCCCGAGGCTCGCGTGAACGTGGAGTAGTAGACGGCCGAGGGGTCGGTGAACTCCTCGAAGCGGAACGCCATCCACGCCGCGGACGCCAGCGCGAGCCCGCCCAGGATCCAGGCCATGCGCCGCCGACCGGCCCGCGCCATCCCCATCGCGAACAGCGCGGGGAACACCACGTAGAACTGCTCCTCGATCGCGAGCGACCACAGGTGCTGGAGGAGCGGCGGTCGTCCGGCCTGCGCGAAGTACGACTCGTTCAGGTAGATCTGCCACCAGTTCGAGACGTAGAGGAGCGCCGCCAGCACGTCGCCACCCATGCGTCCCGCGGCGTCGCGGTACACGAGCAGGGACGCCACCGACACCACCGCCAGCAGCAGGTACAACGCCGGGAGCAGGCGCCGGGCGCGGCGCAGCCAGAACTGCCGCAGCGAGATCGATCCGCTGTGGTGGCGCTCGTCGATCAGCAGCGCGGTGATGAGGAAGCCGCTGACGACGAAGAAGACCTCGACGCCCAGGAACCCGCCGGGCATCCAGCTGACGTCCGCGTGGTAGAGGACCACTGCGGTGACCGCGACCGCGCGCAGACCGTCGAGGGACGGTCGGTACCCCAGCTTCGGGGGCGCGACAGGAGAAGCGGTGGCCGTGGCCATTGCCCGCCATTCTGGCCGCTCCGACCCCTGCCGCCGGGGACGGGGTGAGGGTCTACCCAGCGCCACCCGGGGCGGTCGCGGCCGGTCGCGGACCGGCTTCCGGGCGGGGCGTGAGCTCCACGCGGAAGCTCCTCACGGCCCGGGCGAAGATGTTCGGCTCGACGTCGGGCTCGGTCACGACGACCGGCGGTTCGAACCGTCGCGGGAGCTCCCGGAACAGGTTCTGGAGCTCCCGACGGGCCAGGTTCGCGCCGAGGCAGAAGTGGGTGCCGTGCCCGAACGCGACGTGCGGGTTGGGGCTGCGGGTGATGTCGAACGTGGAGGGGTGGACGAACACGTCCTCGTCCCGGTTGGCCGACGGGTACAGCAGGACGATCCGGTCGCCCTCGGCCACGGGTCGGCCGCCGATCGTCGTGTCCTCGAGCGCGGTGCGGAAGAAGTTGTTGAGCGGGGTGACCCAGCGGATGAGCTCCTCGACCGCCGTCGTGACCACGTCGGGGTCGGTCGCCATGCGCTCCCACGCGTCGGGGTGGTCCGCCAGCACCCGGATGCCGTGGGAGATGACCGTCCGGGTGGTCTCTGCGCCGCCGGCGATGAACAGGCCGCACTCGTGGATCATCCGGTTGGGGCCGTAGCCGCCCGGGCCGTGCAGGTCGGTGTTGCACCAGACCGAGAGCAGGTCGTCCATGGGGCAGGCCTGCTTCTCCGGCAGCACCGCCCCCACCGCCTGTGCGAACTCGCCGATCGCCTCGAACAGCTCGGCGGCGGCGTCCCCGTCGGTCGGCGCGGCGTCGATGCGCATCAGACGCTCGGACCAGCGCTTGATGTCGCGCCAGCGGTCCTCGGGCAGGCCCAGCAGCCGGGCGGTCAGACGGCACGGCAGCGGCGCCGCCAGCCGGTCGACCACGTCGACGGGCCCGTCGCCGGCGGCCGCCTCGACGTCGTCGAGCAGCGCGTCGATCGTGGCGGTCACCCACTCGTCCTGGTTGCGCACGGCCCGCGGCGTGAAGCGGTCGGACACCAGCCGCCGCTGGGCCACGTGCCCCGGGTCGTCCTGGGCGATGATGCTGTTCTCCTCGGGCGCCCACCACGAGCGGTAGCCGCGGGCCGACGAGAACACCGCCGAGTTGCGCTCGACCTCGAGCACATCCGCGTGGCGCGTCACCGCCCACAGGCCGTTGGCCTCGTCCCGGTACAGCGGCTCGTTGGCCCGCATCCAGGCCCACAGGTCGTGGGGGTCGGTCCGGTACAGCTCCGGGTCGAGCAGGTCCGCCTCGGGGCGGGTTCCGACGGTCATGGCCCGACAGTCTGCTCCGCGCCCCCGCACCCCGCTCGTCCGCGTGCGGTCAGTTGCCGCCGAGGCCGGTCCAGGCCGCACCGACGCCCGCGTCGCCGAGCAGCTCCACCGAGCCCTCCGGCACGTCCCGGCCCCAGAGCTGCAGCAGGAGGTGCTCGGCGGTGCCGCGCACGGCGGCGTCACCCTTGCGGTGCGAGCGGTCGAGCACGTACTCGCCGTCGACGACCTCCACGGTCCACTCCCCGGGCGTGTCGGTGCAGTGCAGGTGCGCGCTCCCGGAGGGCAGCTGCAGCCCGTCGCGCTGGACCAGCCGGGGCACGATCACTCCGAGGTACTCGTCGATGCCGTCGGCTGCGAGCGCCGGATACATGGCCCGGGGCGCGGCGACGGCGGACTCGGCGTCCCACCGGTGCAGCGCGGTCTCGTGGGTCTGACGGCGGATCCACACGGCGACCGTGGGATCCGCGATCGGGAACGGCGTCCAGGTGGGGGCCTCGGGGCCGGCGGCGTCGAGCGAGTTGGCCAGACCGATCGCCCCGTCGCCGAACCAGCGGGCCAGCGCATCCGGTTCCTCGGGCGCCGGGTCCGCGGGCGGGTCGGTCGCGCGGGCCCGCTCCGGCGGTGCCGCCGTCTCGACGCAGTCCCGGGCCCAGCGGTGCACGCCGCCGAGGTGCTCGACCAGGTCCCGCAGCGTCCAGCCGGGACACGACCGCACCGGCGCCGACAGGTCGGTGACGATCAGCTCGGTGATGCGAGCCGAGTCGTTGCGGAGCTGCTCGGTGTCCATGACAGGCGCGGTGATCACGACCGCAGACGCTACCGGCCGACCGCGATCCGACCGTTCTGTGATGCTTTTCCGGGGCTTTTGACCCGGAACAGCATCACGAAACGGGGCTGGGTCGGTCCCTGGTCACTCGGCCTCGGAGTGCGTGACGGGCGCCTCGCCCATCCACTCGCGGAGGGTGTTCTTGAGCTTGGTCTG
Source organism: Actinomycetes bacterium (assembly GCA_023450775.1). Classification (GTDB taxonomy): domain Bacteria; phylum Actinomycetota; class Acidimicrobiia; order Acidimicrobiales; family Microtrichaceae; genus Dermatobacter. The sequence goes on from JAEXGP010000218.1 coordinate 5,727, forward strand.
CTGGATGAAGATGTCGTGCTCGGGCGACACGCCGCCCGCCGGCTGCGGCGACTTCCAGTAGAAGCTCAACCACTCCTGCACGCCCGACTGGCCGGCGCGCTGCGCGAGGTCCAGGAACAGCGCCAGGTCCAGGACGATCGGCGCGGCCAGGATGGAGTCGCGGCAGAGGAAGTCGACCTTGATCTGCATCGGGTAGCCCATCCATCCGTAGATGTCGATGGCGTCCCACCCCTCCTTGTTGTCGCCGCGGGGCGGGTAGTAGTTGATCCGCACGACGTGGTCGATGTTCCCGTAGAGCTCGGGATACACCTCGGGCTGCAGGATCGTGTCCAGCACGCCGAGCTTCGAGACCTCCTTGGTCTTGAAGTTCTCGGGGTCGTCCAGGACCTCGCCGTCCCGGTTGCCGAGGATGTTCGTGGAGTACCAGCCCCGCATGCCGAGCATCCGGGCCTTGAACCCCGGCGCCAGGATCGTCTTCATCAGCGTCTGGCCGGTCTTGAAGTCCTTGCCGGTGATCGGCACGCCGTTGCGCAGCGCCAGCTCCTCCATGCACGGCAGGTCGGTGCTGAGGTTCGGGGCGCCGTTGGCGAACGGGACGCCCGACGCGAGCGACGCGTACACGTAGAGCTGACTGGGCGAGATGTTCTCGTCGTCGGCCTTGAGCCCGGCCTCGAACGCCTCGATCGTCTCGTGCACCGCGGACGGCTCCTGGTACGCCTCGGTGGAGCCGCACCACACCATGACCAGGCGGTCGCACTCGTTCTCGGTGCGGAACCGCTCGATGTCGGCGATCAGCTGCTGCGCCAGGTCCCACTTGGACTCACCGGTCTTCACCCGGACGCCCTCGAGCCGCTTCACCCAGCGCTGGTCGAACACGGCGGGCATGGCGTTGATGCCCTCGAGCTCGCCCGACAGCGGGGCCAGGTCGCGCTCCTCGAGCACGCCGGCGGTTCGGGCGGCCTCCAGCGCGTTCGGCGAGATGGGATCCCAGCCCCCGAAGACGACGTCGTCCAGCCCGGCGAGCGGCACGAAGTCCTTGATCATCGGGTTGCGGCCCTCCTCGCGGCGGCCGAGCCGGATGTGTGCCATCTGGGTGAGCGAGCCGACGGGGACGGCGAGACCCTGACGGGCCGCCAGCACACCGGCGTAGGCCGTGGACGCGACGGCTCCCATGCCGGGCGTGAGGATCCCCAGGCGACCGGACGCGGGAGCGATCTGCAGCGATTCAGGCATGGTCCGCACTCTAGGACTCCCCCACCGCGGGCACCTCCGCAGCCACCCGCCCGCTCTCTGGCGCTGGTTCCTGTCGGATGTCGACGGAAACCGGCGCCGAAGAGGGACGGGGCAGGCGCCGCGCCGGAGCGCGGGTGGGCTGCGTCAGGAGGGGTGCTCGACGGCCCGGTAGCGGGCCTCGTCGGCGTCGATCCGGCGGCGCAGCGCGTCCTCGGGGTCGACGCCCACCCGGCGGGTCATGTCGACGACCGCGGCCAGCAGCGTCCCCACCCGCTCGACGTCGGACGGGTCCTCGGCCACCGCTCGGGCCAGGCCGACGAGCACGCCGGCCTCGACCGCGTCGCCCAGGCCGAACGCCTCGACGGCACCCTCCAGACCGAGCGCCTCGGCCTTGCGCTGCACCTTCATGGCCCGTGTCAGCGCCGGCAGGGCGTGCGGGATGCCGTCGAACGCCGAGTCCCGACCCTGCTCGGCCCGCTTGGTCGCCTCCCACACCGAGATGGCACCGTCGACGCCCGCCTCGTCGGGCCGCCCCTCCGTGGCGGCCACCAGCCCCTCGTTGCGGCTCACGAGCTTGTCGTGGATGGCCCGGGCCACGTCCGCCAGGTCGAACCACCCCGCCTCGGCGCCGAGGGCGGCGTGGAACACCACCTGGTACAGCAGGTCGCCGAGCTCGCTGGTCAGTTCCTCCGCGCCCTCCCCCGAGGCGGGGTCGTAGGCGTCGATCGCCTCGAGCACCTCGTAGGACTCCTCGAGCAGGAACCGCTTGAGCGAGTCGTGCGTCTGGTCCGCCTTCCACGGGTCGCTCACCCGCAGCTCCCGCATGAGCGCTTCGAACCGGGCCACCTCGGGCGCCGCCGGCGCCGACAGCCGCGGGATCCACAGCGATGTCAGGTGGTCGGGCTCGACCGAGCGGTCGAGGTCCTCCCACGCCACCTCCACGATCCGCTCGTCGGGCAGCCCCAGGCGCTGCAGCAGCACCACCGGCTCCTGCGGGCCGTCGTCGATCGCCAGCTTGATGTCGGACAGCACGAACGACGAGTCGCACTGGCCGACGAGCATGGGACCCCGCTCCCCCGCCGCCTCGACGTCGAAGCGGTGCCCGTCGACGAGGCGCACCCCGAGCTCCACGGGATCGACCCCGAGCCGGGCCCAGGTGAGGTCCAGGAACGACAGCGCCGGGTGCAGCACGGTGGTCACGCGCTCGTCGGCGACCAGCAGCTCCACCGTGTGCTCGGCGACGACCGGCGATCCCGGCACCGCGTACACGACCGTGCCGTGCTCGACCGCCGCGGCCACCAGCGTGTCGACGATCTCGCGGTACACCTCGTCGATCGTCTCGGCGCGCTCGTAGACGTCGTCGAAGCTCACCGTGCCGTCCGGCACCACCACGGCTGCGGGGTGGCGCGTCGTGCGGAGGAAGGTGGGCGCGCCGGCGGCCAGGCGCTCGGTGGTCCCGTGCGTGACCAGGTCGGGCCCGCCGGGCCCGAGCCCGACCACCTCGACGACCGGTCCCTGCGACAGCACGGGGCTCGGACGATCGATCAGGGTGTGGCGCCGGCGGCGCCGCCGGTCACGTCGTCGATCCCACCCGCCGGCGGCAGGGTGCCCAGCGGCAGCGCCGGGGGCAGCACGGTCAGCCCGGTCTGCGACAGGGACGTGCCGCTGCCGAACTGCGGGTCGATGGTGACCCGCTCGTTGACCCGGATCTGCAGCCAGGCGCTGACGCCCTGCTGCACGATCGTCCGGGCCAGCTCCTGGAGCTGGTCGTGGGCGTCCTCGAACGAGAGCCGGCCCTTCGACTCGACGCGGAACCACACCACGGAGTCGTCGTTGTCGATGACGTCGGAGACGGGCCCCACCACCGCACCGACGCGGGACGAGTCGATCCGCTCCACCAGCGTCTCGGGCAGGAAGGACCGGGGCCGGCACTGCTGGGGCGTGAGCGCCAGGTTCGCGCCCTTCACCTCGTCCGCCAGCTCGTCCAGCCCGGTGCCGTCGGCGAGGGCGGCGCGGGCGGCACGGATGCTGTCGGCCGGGACCACCACCGCGGTCATGCAGACCTGGTCCCAGTAGGTCGGCACGCCGTCGTAGAGCCGCCGGAGGTCCTTGTCCGACGACGGGTCGATCTTGCTCAGCCGCTGCTGCACCGCGTTGCCGTCGATCAGGTAGCGCAGCACGACGTCGCGGCCCTTCCCGCGCAGGCCGGGCACCTCGGCGTCGATCTGCTGCTCGGCGCTCGCCTTCGCCTGCTCCAGGTCGTCGCCGGTCGTGACCACGCCCCAACGATCGGCCTCCTGGGCCAGGACCTCGGAGGAGATCAGGAACGACAGCACGTCGCGGGCCGAGGATCCCTCGATGACCCCGTCGCGCTGGTCCTCGTCGGCCTGGGGCGCCATGGCGCGGCGGAACTGGGTGTCGCGCACCAGCGCGTCCACCGTCGACGCGGGAATGACGGTGTCGCCGACGGTCGCGGCCGTGTCCTCGGCGAGCACGCCGCAGCCGGTCGCGGCGAGCAGGCCGGCCAGGCCGACGACGGTGAGCAGCTGAAGGACCCGCGGACGACGCATGGCCGCGGATGCTATCGACCGCACCGCGCGATCGTTCAACGCCGGGGCCCGGCCGGCGGGTGTCGTGCAGGGACCGCTCAGGCGGCGCTCAGTCGTCGACCTCGTTCATGGCGCCGACGCCGAACACCGCGCCGCCCGGCGCTGCCACCACCGCGCCGCGGCCGAAGCTCATGTCGTTGGGCGGCATGAACACCTGACCGCCCCGGTCCAGCACCTGGGCGACCGTGGCGTCGCAGTCGTGGACCGCGAACCAGATCGTCCAGAACGGCGGCTCGCCCTCGCCCGCCGGGTGCACGCCGCAGAGCGTCTTGCCCGCCCCGTCGGTGAAGATCCCCCCGCCGTCGTGCTCCTCCACCTGCCAGCCGAACATGGTGGAGTAGAACGCGACCGACGACTCCACGTCGGGCGTGGCCAGCTCGTTCCACACGAACGTGTTGGGGACGTTGACGATCTCGGCGCCGATGTGGCCGGCGCCCTTCCACAGGCCGATGAACGCGCCGTTCGGGTCCGCGACCATCCCGAACGTGCCCTTGGTGGGGATCTCCGCCGCACCGACGACCACCTCGCCGCCGGCGTCGGCCGCCGTCGCCAGGGACCGCTCGACGTCGTCGGTGGCCACCGCCACCGACCAGGCATCGGGCATGGGGCCACCCGTCTTCGGACCGAGCCCGGCGACGGTCAGGCCGTCCAGGCGGAAGTTGGTGTAGCCGCCGGCATCGGGCACGTCGGAGATGTCGGGCTCCCAGCCGAACAGCGCCGAGTAGAAGGCCCGACCGGCGTCGAGGTCGTCGACCGAGACATCGGCCCAGCAGGGTACCCCCGGCTCGTAGCGGTCACGTCGTCCCATGGTCGTCCTCCTCCGGGGTCGCCGGTCCGGCGTCGTCGGTCCGGCGTGGTCGGTCCGGCGTGGTCGGTCCGGTGGGCGGGCCCGTCCCGCACCCCCGACGCAACGTACCCACGGGGTCTGACAGCCAGCCGGGGCCGGCCGGGGCCCGCGGGCGCCGGCCGGTTCAGGTCTCGCCGTCGGGCGGCGGGACGAGCTGCTGCAGCGCGTCGACCAGGTCCGCCGCGAGCGAGGCGCCGGCCTTGACCGGCAGCTGCAGCTGCGCCTGGTCCTCCTTGTAGACCGCCCCCTTGTAGAGGCGGGCCAGGCGCATCTGCTTGGACTGCGGCAGCCGGATCGGCGAGATCCTGGCCACCCAACCGGGCCCCGACAGCGCGGATGCCTTCGTGACCGCGATGTCCTCGACGCCGGTCCGGACGCACTCGGCCCGGAGCCGGGCGATCGCGAGCAGGTTGGCCGCGGGATCGGGCACCGGCCCGAACCGGTCCACCCACTCGTCCGCGATGTCGTCCACGTCGGCCTGCGACTGCACGGCGGCGAGGCGCCGGTAGGCGTCCAGCCGCAGGTCGTCGCGCTCGACGTAGTCCGCGGGCAGGTGCGCGGGCAGCGGCAGCTCGAGCGTGATCTCCTTCGGCTCGACCACCGGCTCGCCGTTGAGCTGTGCGATGGCCTCGTTGACCATCTGCACGTACAGGTCGTAGCCGACCGCGGCGACGTGGCCGGTCTGACCGGTGCCGAGCAGGTTGCCGGCGCCACGGATCTCCAGATCGCGCATGGCGATGCGGAACCCGGATCCCAGCTCGGTCGTCTCGCCGATCGTCTTGAGCCGCTCGTACGCCTCCTCCGACAGCTGCCGCTCGGGCGGGAAGAACAGGTAGGCGTAGGCCCGCTGCCCGGAGCGCCCGACTCGGCCACGGATCTGGTGGAGCTGGCCCAGGCCCAGCAGGTCGGCCCGCTCGACGACGAGCGTGTTCACCGTCGGCATGTCGATGCCCGACTCGATGATCGTCGTGCAGACGAGCACGTCGAACGCGCCCTCCCAGAAGTCGAGCACCACCCGCTCGAGCGTGCCCTCGTCCATCTGACCGTGCGCGACGGCCACGCGGGCCTCGGGCACGAGCTCGCGGATGCGCGCCGCGTGCTCCTCGATGTCGCGCACGCGGTTGTGCACGTAGAAGACCTGGCCCTCGCGGAGCAGCTCACGACGGATCGCCTCGCCGACGGCCCGCTCGTCGTACTCCCCGACGTAGGTCAGGATCGGCTGGCGGGCGGCAGGCGGCGTGTTGAGCAGCGACAGGTCCCGGATCCCGGTGAGGCTCATCTCGAGCGTCCGCGGGATCGGCGTGGCCGACAGCGTGAGCACGTCCACGTCGGCCTTCATCTGCTTGATGGCCTCCTTGTGGCTCACGCCGAAGCGCTGCTCCTCGTCCACCACCAGCAGGCCCAGCTGCTTGAAGTTGATGTCGCCCGACAGCAGCCGGTGGGTGCCGATCACCACGTCGACCGAGCCCGACGCCAGCCCCTCGGTGACCTCCCGGGCCTGGGCGTTGGTGAGGAAGCGCGACAGCACCTCCACGCGGACCGGGTAGCCGGCGAAGCGGTCGGAGAACGTCTGGAAGTGCTGCTGCGCGAGCAGCGTGGTGGGCACGAGCACGGCGGCCTGCTTGCCGTCCTGCACGGCCTTGAACACGGCGCGCACGGCCACCTCGGTCTTGCCGAAGCCGACGTCGCCGCAGACCAGGCGGTCCATCGGCACCGAGGACTCCATGTCCTCCTTGACGTCGCGGATGGCGGTGAGCTGGTCGGGCGTCTCCTGGAAGGGGAACGCCGCCTCCATCTCGCGCTGCCACGGCGTGTCCTCCACGAACGCGTGGCCCGGTGCGGCCCGGCGCTTCTGGTAGAGCACCACGAGCTCCTGCGCGATCTCGGCGACCGCGGAGCGCACCTTGGCCTTGGTGCGGGCGAAGTCGGCACCGCCCATGCGGTTGAGCGACGGCGTCTCGCCGCCCGAGTACAGCCGGATCGCGTCGATCTGCTCGGAGGGGACGTACAGCTTGTCGTCGCCCCGGTACTCCAGCAGCAGGTAGTCGCGCGCCGCGCCGCCCATGGTGCGCTCGACCATGCCGGCGAAGCGGGCCACGCCGTGGTGCTGGTGCACCACGTAGTCGCCGACCTTGAGGTCCTCGTAGAAGCGCTGCGCGTCGCGGCGAGGGGTGCGGGGCGGCCGGTGGGTGCGACGGCGCCCGGTCAGGTCCGCCTCGGCCAGCAGCGCCAGCTGCACGCCGGGCAGGATGCAGCCGCGGTCGATCGGGGCCACCACGATCTTGCCGCCGGGTGCGAGCAGGCGCTTGGGATCGACGGCGGGCGGCCCGTCGCCGTCGTCCGTGGCGGCGAGGATCGGGAACGACAGCCCGTGCTCGGAGATCAGCTTCTCGATCCGGGCGGCGGAGCCGGCGCCGTCGGCGCAGACGACCACGCGGTACCCGTCGCCGACGAGCTGGCGGAGCTGCGAGACCAGTGCCTCGCCGCCGCCCACCGCCGGGGGCCAGGCGGATGACGCGACCGCCGGCGTGTCGGGCGAGTCGGGCACCGCCGCCACCGACCAGGTGGGCGCGTCCGTGTGGGCGAGCAGCCGGTCGAGGTCGACGTGCAGGCGCGGCAGGTCGTGGTCGTCCTCCAGCCCCCAGGTGCGGGCCAGGGTCGAGCCCAGGTCGGCCTCCTCGGCCAGCACGTCGCCGACGCGGTCGCGCAGGCGCCGGGGCTCGACGAGCAGCACCAGGCCGTCGGGTCCGAGCAGGTCGAGCAGGACGTGCTCGGGCTGCTCGTCGGGCCCGCTGGGCGCGCCGTGCTCGACCAGCCACGGCAGCCAGGCCTCCATGCCCTCGAACACCTCGCCGTCGGCCAGGCGCTGCCACTGCTCGCGACCCCACGGGTCGGTGGCGATCAGCCGCTCGGCCCGCTCCCGCACCGCCTCGGTCGGCAGCAGCTCGCGGGCCGGGTACAGCGCGACCACGGGCACGTCGTCGCCCGAGCGCTGGTCGGCCACCGAGAACTCGGCCAGCCGGTCCACCTCGTCGCCCCAGAGGTCGATGCGGATCGGACGGTCGGCGGTGGGCGGGAACACGTCGACGATCGAGCCGCGGACGGCCACCTCTCCACGGTGCTCCACCTGGTACTCGCGCCGGTAGCCCGACAGCACCAGCCGCTCGACGAGCTCCTGCTGGTCGACCCGGTCGCCGGGGTGGATCACCACGGGCTCGGCGTCCTCGACGCCCGGTCCCAGTCGCTGCGCCAGGGCGCGCGCCGGGGCGACGACCACCTGCAGGCGGTCGTCGCCGGAGCGCAGGCGCCACATCACCTGCAGGCGGCGGCCCATGGTCTCGATCGACGGGCTCACGCGCTCGAACGGCAGGGTCTCCCACGACGGGAACAGCTCCACGGCGTCGGACGGGAGGAACGCCCGGAGGGCCCCCGCCAGGCGCGCGGCGTCGGCCGCCGCCGGCACGGCGACCACGATCGGTCGGCGCTTGGACAGCGCCGTGAGGCCGGCGATCGACGCGGCCCGGGCGGCGTCGGGCAGGACCAGGACGGTGGAGCGACGACCGAGGGCGCCGACCAGTCCCGGCTCCTCGCGCATGACGCCGAGCAGGGCGCCGAGCGGCGCCTCGGGCGGCGCGACGGGACCCGCCGCAGCGGTGTCGCCGGGCGCGGCCGTGGACGGGTTCGGAG
>JAEXGP010000247.1 GCA_023450775.1 Actinomycetes bacterium
GGGTCGTCCTTGTGACCCCGGTCGGCCTTGGAACCGTCCATGCCGGCACGGTCGAAGAACTCCGTCTCGGTCGGGCCCGGCTGCAGTGCGGTCACTCCGACGCCCGTCCCGTCGAGCTCGTCGTGCAATGCCTCGCCGAACGACTGCACGAACGCCTTCGACGCCGCGTACGTGGCGTAGCCGGGACCCGGCATGGTCGCTGCGACCGACGACGTCAGGAGGACGGCCCCCTCACCCCGATCGACCATGCCCGGAAGCAGCAGCCCGCAGAGCTGCACCAGACCCCGGACGTTCAGGTCGACCAGCCGGAGTTGCGCGGCCAGGTCGCTGTCGACGAACGGGCCGGCCACGCCGACGCCGGCGTTCGCGCACAGCACCTGCGCCCCGCCCCAGCGGTCCACCGCGGTGGCGAGCTCCAGCACACCCTCGGGCGTGGCGAGGTCCACCTGGACTGCGGTGACCTCGGCGCCGGCACGCGCGAGCTCGTCCGCTGCCGAGTGGATCCCATCGCCGTCGGCCGCGATCAGCAGCCGGAAGCCCTCCTCGGCCAGCACGCCCGCGAGCGCCCGGCCGATGCCCGTCGACGCGCCGGTGACCACCGCCAGCGCGGCCGTCCCGGTCGCTCCGTCCCGCACGTCCACCACGTCGTCGTCCGCCATCGGCCACCTCGCTTCGTCGATCGGGCGGCGACTACCCCGCCGGCGTCCTCCCATTCGCCGACTCGGGCCATTCCCGCGACTCGGGCCATTCGCCGACTCGGGCCATTCCCCCGACTCGGACCCATCCCCGCGACTCGGGCCATCCCCCGACTCGGGGCCGCCGCTCTGGAGGCGGGCACCCGAGCCCGCCACACTGGGGCCGATGCGCGTCCTGGTGCTCGCCGACACCCACGTCCGCGACGGCGGTGGAACGCTCGACGACCGGGTGCTGTCCGCCGCCGCCGAGGCGGACCTGGTGCTGCACGCCGGCGACGTCACGGGGTCGGAGCTGCTCGAACGACTCGCGGACCTCGCACCGGTGCACGCGGTCCTCGGCAACAACGACGTGGACCTGATCGGGACGCTGCCGGATCGACTGGAGCTCGACCTCGACGGCGTGGCCGTGGCGATGGTGCACGACAGCGGCGCGTCGGCGGGCCGCCCCGGCCGGCTCCGACGGTGGTTCCCCGAGGCGGACCTGGTGGTGTTCGGCCACTCGCACCTCCCCGAGAACGTGACCACCGACGACGGCACCCGGCTCTTCAACCCCGGCAGCCCGACGCAGCGGCGGCGGGCGCCGACGAGGACCTACGGGACGCTCGAGGTGCGCGACGGACGCATCACGGACCTCCGCCACGTGCACCTCACGTGACGCCGGCGGCGGTCGTTCAGGTAGCGGACTCCACGGCGACCGCGCCCTCCTCCGCGCCGGGCCGCCGGCCCCGCGCACCGTGGCCCACGCCCAGCACGTAGGCCAGGTGCCCGCCCAGGTGGCCGGACGCGGAGGCCACGACGGCGCCGACGCCGCTCCATGCGACGCCGCTCGCGTACCGGCCCCGCCGGCGCCGCTGCCATGACAGCGCGTACGACCCGATGGCCAGCAGGTTGAGACCGGCGTGCGCGGTCGCGACCCTGCGGGCTGCATCGTCGTCCGCGTCGATCGTCGCCAGCTCCGCCAGCCCGGTGAGCGCCGTCGGCAGCGCCGACAGCGTGCCCAGACCGATCAGCCGCTGGGACGCGGGCCGCGACGTCCGGCCGCCCACGACGTCCAGCAGGGCCGCACAGGTCCAGCAGCCGATCGGGATGTCGGTCATCAGCGGGTGGAGGCTGTGGCCGAGCCAGGCGCCCTGCAGCAGCGGACCGAGCGGTCCTTCGACCAGCGAGCGGGCGCGCTCGTGCGCAGCGACGCCGACGACGTCGAGGCGCTCCTCGTCCTCGAGTCGGTCGAGCGCGAGGTCGATGTCGCGCCCGACCTGCGCGGCGTCCGGTGCCAGCTGCTCCGTCATCCCGACCTCCAGGGGTCCTCTGGGCCACGCGGCCACCGGGATCCGTACCCGCCCGTCGCAGGGGTGGACCTACAACCCCTCGCGGGCCCGGCCGGTGCGGGGTAGAGGTCGAACGTGCAGACGACGGAGACCAGTCCCACCCGCGTGATCCGCCGGCGGCGCCTCGCCATCCCGCTCGGCGGCGGCCCTTCGGTGGAGCCGGAGCCTCGGCCCGTGCCCGACCCGGTGCCGAACCCGCCGGGCACCGAGTCGCCGAACCCGGATCCGGCGCCCCCGAAGGCGCGGAACCTGTTCCGTCGGGAGGTGGCCCGATGACCTGGGTGGTGAAGAAGGCCGCCTTCGCGATCATCCCGATCGTCGCCGCCGCGGCGGCGCGCGCCGCGGTGCGGCGCTGGGAGCAGCACCACGCCTCACCCGCACCCGGAGGCTGATCGTGACACGCCCGCAGAGCAACGACGTTCGTCGCAGCGGCACCAACCCCGCCCTCGAGCCCGAGGCGGCCGCCGCCACCCGGGGGACGCCCGGCCGGTCCGACGACGGTCACGGCGCGGTGCCCGAGGACAACCGCCCCGGCCACCACCCCGACGTGGAGCAGGACCGCCCGGACCCCGACGCCTTCCTGGCGCGGGCGCGGACCGTGGCGCAACGGACGGGCACCGACGACACCCACGCCGCAGGCGGGACCGACGGCGAGCACGCCGAGGACCCGGCCACGGCCATGTGGGCGGCGGATCCCGAGGCCGCCGCCGCATCGCCGGTGCTGGTCGCCCGGTCCGCCGCGGACGGCGTCCGCCGGGTCACGGCCGGCGTCGTGCGTGCCGCGGCGAGCTCACTTCGTCACCTCTCCGACGTGATCGAGCCCGGCTGACCTCCGCGGCCACCTCGACGGGTCGACACCGGCCGGCCTGACGTCGAGGCGGTCGACGCCGGATCAGCCCTGGCTCAGACGCTGGAGCGCGAACTGCTCGCGGGCGTCGCCGTCGACGAAGCCGACGACCGCCTGCGCGGTCCGCCGCCCGGCCTGGCGCAGCGCTTCGGCGCGGTGGTTGCCGTCCTCGAGCACCAGCTGGTCGTCCCGGAAGGTGACCACCAGCGGGGTGGGCTCCCAGCCGTCCTCGATCTTGCGCGCCATGTCCGCCACCCGGTCCGACCACTCGTCGTCGTCGACCTCCACCAGCACCGGGTCGCCGGAGGGACCGGCCAGGCGGTGGAGCTCCTCGATCGGCAGCTCCACCGGGCCGACCCAGAGGCCGTTGCGCTCCAGCAGCTGGTCGGCCAGCGGTGCGTTGTCGCTGCCGGGGCTGCAGAGGAAGCTCCTGACCCAGTCCTCGATCCGATCGTCCGCGGCCGCACGCCGCAGACCTTCCGCCGTGAAGTCCCGCTGCCCCATGGCCGGTCCCTAACCGCGGCGGCGCCCGGTCAGACCGCCCTGTGGCTCACGTCTCGCGCACCAGCCCGACCAGATGGGACGCCTCGTTGAACGTGTGCAGCGTCCAGCGGTCGCCGTCCTGCTCATGCTCCCACACGGTGAGTCCGGTGTTCGACGGCTGCAGTCGGGCGCCGGTCTCGGGATGCGGGATGCCGAGCAACGTGCGCATGGACGCCATGATCACGCCGGCGTGGCAGACCGCCACCACGGTGAGTCCGCTGTGCTCGTCCGCGAGGCGGCGGAGCGTGCGCTCGACCCGTTCGTGGAAGCTGTTCCAGCTGTCGCCGCCGGGGGCGAACACGCGGTCGGGCTCCGTGGTCATGTCGAGCTCCCCGTAGCGCTCGGGGTACTCGGACCACGGGAGGCCGTCGGCCTCGCCGGTGTGCACCTCGCACAGGTCGCAGTCCTGCTGGACCTCCTCGAACCCCAGGCCGGGGGCGATGATCCGAGCGGTCTCGATGGCCCGCGGGATCATGCTCGTGACCAGCACGTCCGCGTTGATCGCGCCGGTGTCCAGCAGGTGGTCCCGAAGGGCCTCGGCCTGGCGGCGGCCGTGCGGCGTGAGGCCGCTGCAGCCGGTCGGACCGGCGATCACTCCGTGGAAGCCGGCGTGGGCCTCACCATGGCGGACGAGCACCAGACGCATCGGCGCAACCTACGGCGGCTCACGCCGCGCGGTGACACGGGTCGCGTGCCGGTCCCCCGCTCGGGCAGGATGGCGAGATGCCTCGCCCCTTCCGACAGGTCGACGTGTTCGGTTCCGGGCCGTGCACGGGCAACCCCGTGGCCGTCGTGCTGGATGCGGACGGTCTGTCGACCGAGGACATGCAGCGGGTCTCCGACTGGACGAACCTGTCCGAGGCCACGTTCGTCCTCCCGCCGTCGACGCCGGAGGCGGACTACCGCGTGCGGATCTTCAGCCTCCGCAACGAGCTCCCGTTCGCCGGGCACCCCACGTTGGGCACCGCTCGGGCGTGGCTCGACGCCGGCGGCCGGCCGGCCACCGATGGCACCGTGGTGCAGGAGTGCGGGATCGGACTGGTGGAGGTCCGCCTCGACGGCGAGCGCCTCAGCTTCGCGGCGCCGCCCCGGATCCGGAGCGGCGAGGTGGACGTCGCCCTCGTCGCCGAGGTCCTGGCGGTCCTGGGCGTGGAGGCCGGCTCGGTGCTCGCCACCGAATGGCTGGACAACGGACCCGGGTGGATCGGCGTCCTGCTCGACGACGTGGCGGCGCTCCGGTCGATCGACCCCGATCTCGGTGGACGCGCAGGCGCGTGGGACATCGGGGTGATCGCCCCGACGCCGGACGACCCCACCACGTCGTTCGCGCTCCGGGCCTTCTTCACCGACGGCACGGGTCCGCTGCGCGAGGACCCGGTCACCGGCAGCCTCAACGCCGCCGCCGCGCAGTGGTTGCTGTCGTCCGGTCGAGCCACCGCCCCCTACGTGGCCCAGCAGGGCGCGGCGTTGGGTCGCTCCGGCCGCGTCCACGTCGCGGCGGACAACCACGACATCTGGATCGGGGGGCGAGCGGACGTGGTGGTCACCGGCGAGGTGGAGCTCGGATGAGGCGACGGGAGGGGCTGCGCAGAGTGTGGGGCGCATTCGCCATCGCGCTCGCGGTGCTGCTCGCGGCCGCGTGCTCCGCGGACGAGCCGTCGGCCGAGCGCGACGCTCCGGAACCGACCGACGAGACGACGACGACCGTTCCCGAGGGACGGCCCAGCGCGGGATGCGGCACCGAGGCGCCGGTCGCGACGGCCACGGATCCCACAGGCGAGACCCTCGCCGTGCTCCCGTCCGACGGCGTCGAGCGCTCGTACCGGCTGGCGGTGCCCGGCACCTACGACCCGTCGACCCCCACGCCGGTGATCCTGAACCTGCACGGCTCGGGGTCGAACGCACTGCAGCAGAGCGTGTACTCGGGGTTGCCGGCGCGCGGCGCGGAGCGGGGGTTCATCGTCGTGACCCCCGACGCGGTCGACGGCCGGTGGGAGCTGGGCCCGGACGGTGCCGACGACCGGTTCCTCACCGCGTTGCTCGACCACCTCGGCGACACGTACTGCGTGGACCTCGACAGCGTCCACGCCGCCGGCATCTCGCTCGGGAGCTGGAAGGCGACGATCACCGCGTGCACCCACCCCGACCGGTTCGCGTCGCTCGTGCTCGTGGCCGAGGAGGTCGCGCCGAACGGGTGCGCCAAGCCGGTCGTCGCCTTCCACGGCACCGCCGACCGCGTGGTGCCGTACGGCGCGGGCGCGGATCCGGGGATCGTGGTCACCGGTGCGAACGCCGGGCTGACCGGCGTCGAGGTGAACATGCCTGCGTGGGCCGCCAACGCCGGCTGCTCGACGGAGAAGGACGTGACGCCGATCGGCGACGACGTGGAGCACTGGCAGTTCCGCGGCTGCCCCGACGGCATGGACGTCGAGCTCTACTCCGTGAAGGGCGGCGGCCACACGTGGCCCGGGTCGCCCATCGACCTGCCGGGAACCACGCGCACGATCGACGCCACGGCCATCGCGCTCGACTGGTTCGACGCCCACCGGCTCGGCTGACGACCGCTTCATCACGCACAGCGGTACCGATCGGCACCTCCGTGCATGACAGACCAAGGTGACGCTCAGGTCAGCGTGGGCAGGCGCTGGGCGTGCGAGCGGGCGCCGCGGCACAGGTCGCCGACCTCGTCGAGCCGGGCGGGCAGGTCGCGGATGGTCCAGCGATCGGGCCGCAGCTCCGGGTCGTCGAGCTCGTCCCAGGTGATGGGCACCGACACCGGAGCGCCCGGGGCCGGACGCGTGCTGTACGGCGCGACCAACGTCTTGTTCACCGCGTTCTGCGTGTAGTCCAGGCGGGCGAGGCCCTTGCGGTCGCGGACGGTCCACTTCCAGCTGACGAGCTCGGGCACGATGCGTCCCACCGTGCGCGACACCGTCTCCACCCAGTCGCGCGTGTCGTCGAACGTGTAGCCGTCGACGACGGGCACCCAGATCTGGATGCCCCGGCTGCCGGTCACCTTCGGCAGCGCCCACACGCCCAGGTGGTCCAGCGCGGTGCGGTGCAGCCGGGCCAGCTGCAGGAGCTCGTCCCACGTGGTGTTCGTGCCGGGGTCCAGGTCGAACAGCGCCCAGGACGGCTGGTCGGGGTGCTCGGTGGTCGACGTCCAAGGGTGGAGCTCGATGGCACCGAAGTTGGCCATCCAGGCGATGGTCGCGGCCTCGGAGGCGACCATGTAGGTCTGGGTCTCGCCCGGGTCCGCGGCGGGGTTGTCCCACCGCTCGATCCACTCCGGTGCGTGGTCGGGCACCGCCTTGTGCCAGAAGCCCTGGGCCGTCACGCCGTCGGGGTAGCGGTGCAGGTTGACCGGACGGTCCTCGAGCAGCGGCACCAGCAGCGGCGCCACCCGGGCCCAGTGCCGGATGAACTCGCACTTGGTCACCGGCTCCTCGCCGTCGCGACCGGGGAAGAGGACCTTGTCCAGGTTGGTCACGTGCAGCTCGCGGCCCGCGTACTCCCACGTGCCCTTCTTGCCCAGCTCGTCGAGCGCCACCAGCTGCGGGTCGTCCTCGCGCAGCGCCTTGAGGTGGATCTCGGCCCGACCGGGATCCGCGGCCGAGTCCCACGTGGCGTCGGGATCGTCGCGGACCTCGTCGTTGGTCCGGCCCGACAGGACCGACTCCGGGTGGTCCTCGGGGTCCCAGCCGCTGACCGCGTCGTCGTCCTTCTTGTGGAACATCAGCCACTGCTCGCGACCGCGGTCGGGCCGGGTGCGCACGAGCATGAAGTGTCCGACCAGCTTCTCGCCGTGGAGCTCCAGGTGCAGCTCGCCGTGCGCGAGCTGCTCGCCGGGCGTGCCGTCGCCGTGCACCTCGTAGGTGCCCTGGTCCCAGACGATGACGTCGCCGCCGCCGTACTCGCCCTGTGGGATCACGCCTTCGAACGAGAAGTACTCGAGCGGGTGGTCCTCGGTCCGGATCGCCAGCCGGCGGACCGACGGGTCGAGCGAGGGCCCCTTGGGCACCGACCAGCTGACCAGCACGCCGTCGATCTGGAACCGGACGTCGTAGTGCAGCCGCCGGGCCCGATGCCGCTGCACGACGAACCGCTGGTCACCCTCGGGCAGGGTCGTCGTGTCGCCCGACGGCTCGCTGGTCCGGGAGAAGTCGCGCTTGCGCCGGTACGTGCCCAGCTTCTCGACGACCTCGGGATCCGCCATCGATCACGCGCTCCTACGGGTCGACCCGGACGACGTCGTGGTGCCCCCGCGCGTGCTCGCCGCCGCCTTCTTCTTGGACGCCGGCTTCTTCTTGGCAGCGGGCTGCTTGCTCGCCGCCTTCTTCTTGGCCGCCGCCTTCTTCTTGGCCGCCGCC
>JAEXGP010000108.1 GCA_023450775.1 Actinomycetes bacterium
GCACCGGGGGCGCGTCCGGCACCGGCCGTCGGCCTCCGGAGCTGCCCGTTCGGGCGTTGGTCGAACGGCTGCGCTCAGCCACCGGACACCGGGGGGAGGATCGCCACCTCGTCGTCGCCCCCCACCGCGTCGGCCTGGTCGGCCGGCTCGCCGTTGACCCACACGCCGCAGGTGGTCAGCACCGCGGCGAAGTCGTCCCCGAAGCGCGCCCGCGCGCTGCTCAGCACGGCGGCGACGGTGTCGCCGGGGAGCACCTCGGACGAGGTGCCCGCGGCCTCCCGGGCCTGGGCGAAGAGACGGACGACTGGCACCGAGCGAGCCTACTCCGGGGCCCTCGGGCGGTTCCCGGCGAGCCCCCGGCCGCGGCCCCGGGACGGCCGGGCCGGTAGTTTCCCCGCCGATGACGCAGCTGCTCGTGATCCGCCATGGCCAGTCCGAGTGGAACGCCGACGGGCGCTGGCAGGGCCAGGAGAACCCTCCGCTCACCGACCTGGGGCGCCAGCAGGCCCGCCAGGCGGCCCGGGCCGTCGGCGCCATCGACGCGCTCTACGCCTCACCGCTCGACCGGGCGGCCACGACCGCCGCGATCCTGAGCGAGGAGTTGGGCGTCGGGCCGGTGATCACGCTGAGCGGCCTGATGGAACGCAACGCCGGCGAGTGGCAGGGCCTCACCCGCGACGAGATCGAGGAGTCCTACCCCGGCTACCTGGCCGACGGGCGCCGGCCGCCGGGCTGGGAGCCCGACGACGACGTGCAGGCCCGCGTCCTGGGGGCGTTCGACGCGATCGCCACGCAGCACCCGTACGGCACGGTCGTGGCGGTCGCCCACGCCGGTGTGATCTTCGCCGCCGAGTCGGCGCTGGGCGCCGAGTGGGAGCGCCTGGCCAACCTGGGCGGCCGCTGGCTCATCCACGGCGACTCGGGATGGCGCATCGGCGAGCGCGTCCACCTGCTGGTCGAGGAGACGATCCCCGACCAGATCTGAGCGGTGCGGCTGCCGGCGGCCTCGGGCGTCGACGGCCTCAGTCGTCGACGGTGAAGCGGTCCGAGCCGACGATCGCGGCGACCTGCGTGGCCGCAGCGGCCCCGCCGACCTGGTCGGCGTCGATCCGGTCCAGGCCCGCCATGGCCTCCTCGACCGCGGCCAGGTCCTGCTCGATCGCCGTCAGCACGGCGAGCTCGTCGGTCCCGTCGGTCTCGTCGGCCTCGCCCGTCTCGTCGTCCGCGCCAGGGGCGACGTCGTCGGTTCGATCGGCGTCCTCGACCGAGTCGTCGGCCGGGTCCTGGGCGGCAGCGTCGACCGGCGGTGCGCCGGGCAGCGCCCACGCCGGCTCGGCGCGGCCCACCCCGATCGGCTCGGCGGCCGCCGGGGTGTCGCCCTGCTCGGGAGCGTCCTGCGACGTGGCGGTGAGGTCGACGACGTCGCCGTCGTCCGGGTGCTCGTCGGTCTCCACGGCGAGCGAGCGTAGCGTCGCCGCCCCGGTACGCTCCTCCGTCCCGTGGATGTTCCCGACGTGACCGCACCCGCCGTGCTGCTGGCCGAGATCCAGGCCGGCGTGCTGGTGCGCTCGTTCGTCATCGCCCTGGTCGTCCTGCTGCCGGTGTGGCTCTACGTGCGCCGGCGCGTGCTCGGCTCCAGGCCGGTCGACGTGGAGGACGAGCCCACCGACGAACCGGTCGGCCCGCGGCTGGAGGACGTGATCGCCGAGGTGCCGTCCACCGCGGACGCCGCCCGCTCCCAGGGCTCCGCCACGCTGACCGTGCCGCACGGCGTCACCATCGACGGGAACGTCGCCGATCCCGCCACGATCGACGCGCTCGTCCGGGACTCCCTGCGCCGCAGCGGGCTGGTGGCCGTGGCCGAGGTCGACTCCCCGGCCGGACGTACCCTGGAGCTCCGTCCGCTCGACGCCGATCCTCGCCGACCCTGACCGCCGGGAGCGCCCCCATGACCGCACCGATGGCCCCGACCACCACCGGTCCCGCCACCTCCACGATCACCCGAACCGACGAGGAGCAGGAGACCGCGGACGGTCCCGTCGCCCACATCGTGCGGACGAAGCCGGGCGAGGACGCAGCGGCCAAGGTGCTCGCAGCCCGGGTGGAGGGCACGCCGCTCGAGGCGCTCTGCGGCCACGTCTGGGTGCCCTCCCGGGACCCCAAGCAGCTCCCGGTCTGCCAGAAGTGCAAGGACATCTACGGCATGTATCGGGACTTCAACGACGGGTTGGACGAGACCCCGCGCATGTAGCCGTCACGCTGGCGAGCACTCCGTGCCGCGGACATCGACGGCGGTGCCGATGACCGCCCGCTCCGCTGCCGCCGCGACGAAGCCCGGATCGTGGCAGGTGCCGATCCAGCGTCGACCGTCGGGCAGGTCCGCGATCACGAAGGCCCGGACCGGCGAGCCGTCCTCGTAGGTCGTGGTGGCGGTGGCGACCGTGGCCAGGTCCGTCGCCGAGTGGGTCACCTCGCGCACGCCGGTGACCGCGGCGACCTCCTGGCCGAAGTCACCGATCAGCAGGTCGGCCGGGTGGGCGCCCCACACGGTGATCCCGGGCTTGGTGAGCAGACCGGACACCGCCGTGACCATCCCGAGGGCATCCGGGGCGGCGCGCAGCCGGTGCGCCACCTCGACCGTCGCCTGGTACGTGAAGTTGTTGAGCGGTCCGCCGGCGAACGTCATGCCGCCGGTGACGGTCGTCGGTGCCGTGCGGTCCAGGTCGAGCTCGCGCTGCTGCACGCGCACCGCCACGGGGAAGCAGCTGTAGATCTCCTGCACCTCGATCGAGCGCAGCGGCCGGCCGAGGTGGGCGGCCACGGCGTCGCCGAGCACGCGCATGGCCGGCCACCGGTGCAGCTCGGCCCGCCGCGACAGCGAGACCATGTGCTCCGACTCCACGCACGCGTGCGGGAACAGCCATCGGTCGGTCGGCACGCCGGCGGCCTGCGCCGCCCCGACCGAGCAGAGGATCAGCGCCGCGGCCTGGTCCACCGACCACTGGCTCACGTGCCACTTGGCGTACGGCGACGACAGGGGACGGTTGTCCGGACCGGCCACCCGCAGCTCCGCCGCGGTGCGGGGCTCGGGGAACGCGGCGAGCGGGTTCTGCGCCGCCACCCGGTTGGACGCCGCCCACAGCTCGGCGATGTCGTCGAGCTGCTCATCGAAGGGCTGCCCCTCGGCGTGGCCCAGCGCGTTCTCGATGCACGCGTACTGCTCGACCGGCGCCCACATGCCGGCCTGCACCTCGGCGTCGGCCATGATCTCGCCCTGCGGGGACCACCGTTCGTCGGGGACCGCACCTTCCTGCTCGGCCTCGGGGATCGTGGTGCCCGCACGCCGGGCCGCCACCGAGCTGGCCATCGCCTCGGCGCCCACGACGAGCGCCACGTCGAGCTCACCCCGGCGGATGCGGTCGAGCGCCACGGCCAGGGGCGCGGTCTGGGGCACCCCCACGGCGGCGCGGACCGTGCGGGGGGCGGTGGCACCGATCCGCGCCGCGACCAGGCGCCCCGGGTCCGGGTAGGACCAGTTGCCCTCGGGCACGGCGACCATCGCCGCCGAGCCGACGAGACCGGGCGCACCCGAGTCCTTGCCGGCGGACAGCGCCGCCTCGACCATCAGCTCGAGCGGCTCCACGGCGCCGGAGCCGTCGACGGGCCGGTGGGCCTCGCCGACGCCGACGAGGACGGGGGTGCGGGGATCGAGCGACGGTGCAGCAGCCACGCGCGGACGCTACCGCCGGGCTCCGCGCTCCTCATCCGATCCGGGCGCCGTGGCCAGGTCAGCCGGCGATGGCGCAGCCGAGCCGGGTGGAGCCGCCGCCGCCGATGCTGTGCGCGATCGCGCAGACCCATGCCCCGGTCGGGGCGACCACGGAGTTGGCCACGAACCCGTGGGCGGTTCCCCGACCGAATCCGGCCAGATCGGGGCGCTCGACGTTCGCCGTCACCGTGCGGACCGGGTTGCCGCCGACGTAGATGCTGATCTTGACCGGCGTGTTCACGTGCGCATCGATCGCCCAGCCCGACACGTCCACCGAGCCGCCACCGCGGGCCACCGCGTCGAGCGAGCCCGTCGGAGCGTCCGCTGCGCGGAGCGCCTCGGTCCGGACGTAGGCCGTCGACGCCCGGAGCGAGTTGTAGGCGTTGATGACCGTGCCGTCGGGACGCCGGATCTCGAAGTGCAGGTGCGCGCCGGTCGACTCGGCGTTGCCGGAGTCGCCGACGTAGCCGACGACCTCGCCGGCCTTGACCTTCTGGCCCTTCACGATGCCGTCGGCGAAGGCCCGCTCGTAGACGTTGCTGCCGTCATCGGTGCCGGGCCAGTCGTTGTTCAGGTGGATGTAGACGTAGCGCCAGCCGTCGGCGTCGGTGATCGTGAGCGAGTTGCCCGACAGGCCGCTGTTGGACCAGTTCAGCGAGGTGACCGTCCCGTCGACGGCCGCCACGACCGGGGTGTGCTTGGGCGCCATCAGGTCCTGGCCCTCGTGCTTGCGGCCGCCGGAGCGGGCCGCGCCGAACGAGTCGGAGTACTTCAGCTTGGCGGCGACCGGGAACACGATCGCCCGGTCCCCTGCCACCGACGGGGCCGGCGGGGCGGCGGTGCAGGCGGCGAGCGCAGCGGCCGTCGCGACCGCGGCGACGACGGCGAGGGCTCGGAACGGGCCGGAGGCGGGCTGGCGGCGCCGGCGTTCTGTGATGCTTTTCCGGGGGAAGTGCCCCGGAGCAGCATCACAGAACTCGAGGGACTGGGCGCGCGCCGGGTCGGACGCGGAGGACTGTCGGTGCATGGCCAGTGGTGTCGGCGCCCGCGGCACGGACCTTGACGGGAACGTACCGTGACCTGGGGCATGCGCCCGGGGTGGGCCCGGGGGAACCGCCGGCCTCGACGACGACCGGAGGAACCACATGTCCGACGC
>JAEXGP010000347.1 GCA_023450775.1 Actinomycetes bacterium
CCTCACGGGCGACCTTCGGAGCGACCAAGGAGGTCGTCGACCGGATCCTGGCGATCGGCTCCGAGGCGTGGCTCGACGAGCAGCTGGCGGCGGCCCAGCCCGACGCCGAGGCGATGCTCGCCGGCTACCAGACGCTGGGCCAGACCAACGCCCAGAACGAGGTGCAGCGCACCACCGACGAAGGCGTGCTGTTCCGCCAGCTCGACCACGCCATGCTGCTCCGGGCGGTGTACGACCAGAACCAGCTCTACGAGGTGATGTGCGACTTCTGGTCGAACCACTTCACGATCTGGCGCTCGGCGAAGTACCTGACGCACCTGAAGACCCGCGACGACCACGACGTCGTCCGCCCCCACGCCCTGGGCCGGTTCGTCGACATGATGCTCGCCTCCGGCAAGAGCCCGGCGATGCTCGTCTACCTGGACAACTACACGTCGAACGCCTTCTCGTCGGCCGGCGTGAACGAGAACTGGGGCCGGGAGATCCTGGAGCTGCACACGCTCGGGATCATCAAGGGCCAGCAGGTCTACACCGAGGCCGACATGCGGGGCGTCGCCAAGGTCATGTCCGGGCGGAGCATCCGGTACAACAACGACGCCAACAAGCACGGCTACGCGTTCATCCAGAGCTACCACTCCCGCGACGCGGTCTCGATCCTGGGCGGGCAGTGGTCCCGACCGGCCCGGGCGAACGGCTCCCTGGGCGAGGCCGACGGCGACTCGCTCCTGGCGTTCCTGGCCCGGCACCCGTCGACCGCCCGCTACATCTGCCGGAAGCTCTGCCGGCGCTTCGTGTCCGACGACCCGCCCATGGGACTCGTCGACCGGCTCGTCGACATCTACCGGGCCAACGACACCGCGATCCGTCCGGTCCTGCGGGGTCTGTTCCTGTCGGCCGAGTTCCGGGCGTCCGGCGGCCAGAAGGTCAAGCGTCCGAACGAGTGGCTGTGCTCCGCGTTGCGGGCCATGCGGGCGACCGTGGACCGCAATCCGGACGGCCACGCGTCCACGAGGCTCCGGGACACGCAGGAGCGGCTCGGGCAGCCGATCAACGAGCGCACGACGCCGGACGGCTACCCGGAGACGGCGCCCGAGTGGATCTCGTCCGAGGGCCTGCTCAAGCGCTGGGAGATGGGCGCCCGGCTCGCCCGCAACCGCCTCACCGACAGCGGTGCGACCGAGAAGGTCGTCGTCGACCTCAACTCGCTCCTGCCCACCCCGCTCCCGGCCACGACCAGGGACCTGGTGGTGGCACTGGCCGACCGGGTCTTCCAGTTCCCGATCAGCCCGGCGGACGCCGCGTCGATCCTGTCCGCCCTCGGGGTCAGCCAGACCGCAGCGGCCACCACGCTCACGTCCAACGCCAACGCCCTGCAGGCCACGTTCGGCCTGCTCTGCGCCCACCCCGGCTTCCAGCGCCGCTGATCGGAGATCGAGAGGACGACCGTGCTGCCGATGCACAGCGAGACCTCCGACGGCGGGCATTCCGCCGGCTGCGGCTGCGAGGACGACGAGCGGACCGGACTGAGCCGCCGGGGCTTCATGGGCCTCGTCGGCACCGGTGCCGCGGTGCTCGGCTACTCGAGCCTGGGCTCGCGGATGGCGTTCGCGACGCCCGAGAACCCCTCCACCGGCGACGTGCTGGTGGTCGTGTTCATGCGGGGCGGCTGGGACGGCCTGAACGTGGTGGCGCCGTACCGGTACCCCACGTACAAGACGCTGCGACCGACGATCCGCATCAAGGAACCGGCGGAGTTCACCGACCCGACGGGCAAGGCGGGGCTGCCGCTGGAGGCCGGCGGGAACGTGGCGCCGTTCGACCTCTCCGGGACGTTCGCGTTCAACCCGTCGATGACGCACCTCCACACCGGAGCGTGGGCGGACGGCAAGCTCGCGGTGATCCACGCAGCGGGCATGCCGGCGTCGGAGTCGTCGACCCGCAGCCACTTCGAGGCCGAGCAGTACTGGGAGCGCGGCACCAGGTCGCTCGGAACCTCCAGCGGCTTCGTCAACCGCTACCTGGCCGGACAGTCCGGGCTGGACCGCCTCAGCGCCGTCGGGCGCGGCTCCACCCTGCAGACCTCGCTCCAGGGTCCCGCCACCGCGGTGTCGATGAGCTCGATCAGCGGGTTCGGCGTGACCGGCTTCCCGAACAACACCCAGGCCCGCAACGCGCTCAACAACCTGTACCGGCACGGTCCGCAGCTGCTCGACGAGACCGGTGCCGACACGCTCGACGTGATCAACCTGCTGACCTCGCTCCCCGCGGATCCGGGGCCGCAGAACGGCGCCACCTACGGCACCGACGACCTGTCCCGGAACCTGCGCGAAGTCGCCCGCCTCATCCGGGGCAACGTCGGGCTGCGGGCCGTGGCGATCGACTTCGGCGGCTGGGACACCCACAGCGACATGGGCATGCCGGAGGACCCGGCGTCGTACATGCGCCAGCGCACCGGACTGGTCTCGCAGGCGTTCCAGGCCTTCTACCGCGACCTGGGCACGGCGATGGACGAGGTCACGCTCGTGACGCTGTCGGAGTTCGGGCGCACGATCGGCGAGAACGGGTCCGGCGGGACCGATCACGGCCGCGGCAACGTCATGTTCGCGCTCGGCGGGAAGATCAAGGGCGGCGTGTACGGCGGGTTCCCCGGCACCATCGCCGACGGACCCGAGGGCGACCTGACCGTCATGACCGACTACCGACGCGTGCTGTCGGAGATCCTCCGGGTGCGCTGCGGCGCCACGAACCTGGGCTCGATCTTCCCGACCTACACGCAGCAGAGCCCGCTGGGCCTCACCGTCACCTGAGGCCCGGCCAGGACCGGGAGAGCACCCGGGGAAGGATCCGGCGGGACCGGAGCACCGAACGGAGCGGGTCGCCGGACGCGAGGGACGCGCCGGCGACCCGGTCCCTCGGTCCGGTCCCGCCGGATGGGGTGGCCCACGGCGGCCCGTGATCGCTCAGGCGGTGTGCTCGTGCCGCTCAGGCGGTGTGCTCGTGGCCGCCGCAGTCGTGCGGCACGGAGCCGGGCTCGCGCAGCTCGGCGAGCGCAGCCCAGAGGTGGGTCGAGCTCACCGGTCCGACGAACGACTCGCGCACCACGCCGTCCG
>JAEXGP010000026.1 GCA_023450775.1 Actinomycetes bacterium
GCGCCAACGGCTACATCTACGACCGCACCACCTGCGCCCAGAGCTTCTCGAACTTCGGCTACACGGCCATCAACACCAACAACACGATCACCATCCGCCTCTGGGACGGCTACGACCTGCTCACCAAAATCTGATCGACGCCCGACCGCCGAACTTGGGCACCACAAACCACCGGTTGGTCGCTCAGGCCCAAGTTCGGCGGGCGCCGTCCAACTTGTACGCCACGCGCCCATTGGGCGACCGCCACGTACAAGTTCGATGGGCGCCGTCCAACTTGTACGGGACGCGCCACATGGGCGACCGCCACGTACAAGTTCGGCGGCGGTGCGGGTGCAGCGGCCGGGCCGTCGGCCGGGACGGTCAGGCGCCGCCGGCGTTGCGGAGCTCGCGCTTGAGCTCCTTGACCTCGTCGCGGAGGCGGGCCGCCTCTTCGAAGCGAAGGTCGGCCGACGCCTGGTGCATCTCGTCCTCGAGCAGCTGGATGAGCGCGCCCAGGTCCTGCGGCGGCAGGTCGGCGAACTGCTCGGCGCGGGCCCGCTCCCCCGGCCGGCGCTTGCGGCGTCCGCCACCGGGGACCGGGGCGCCGTCGGCGCCGCGGAGGTCGGCGAGGATGTCGGTCACCGCCTTCTGCACCGACGTGGGGTCGATGCCGTGCTCGGCGTTGTACTCCTGCTGCAGGCCACGGCGACGGTTGGTCTCGGAGATGGCCCGGTTCATGGAGTCCGTGACCTTGTCCGCGTACATGACGACCTGGCCGTTCACGTTCCGCGCCGCGCGCCCGATCATCTGCACCAGCGAGGTCTCGGAGCGCAGGAAGCCCTCCTTGTCCGCGTCGAGGATGGCCACCAGCGAGACCTCGGGGATGTCCAGGCCCTCGCGCAGGAGGTTGATGCCGACCAGGACGTCGAACTCGCCGAGGCGCAGGTCCCGGACCAGCTCGATGCGCTGGAGGGTGTCCACCTCGGAGTGCAGGTACCGCACCTTCACGCCCATCTCGAGCAGGTAGTCGGTGAGGTCCTCGGCCATCTTCTTGGTGAGCGTGGTGACCAGCACCCGCTCCCCCTTGGTGACCCGGTCGTTGATCTGGGTGAGCAGGTCGTCGATCTGACCCTTGGTGGGTTTGATCACGACCTCGGGGTCGATCAGGCCGGTGGGGCGCACGACCTGCTCGACCACCCGCGACGAGTGCTCGAGCTCCCATGGCCCCGGCGTGGCCGACAGGAAGATGGTCTGGCCCGCCCGCTGCAGCCACTCCTCGAAGCGGAGGGGTCGGTTGTCGGCCGCCGAGGGCAGACGGAACCCGTGCTCGATCAGCACCTCCTTGCGGGAGCGGTCGCCCTCGTACTGGCCGTGCAGCTGCGGGATGGTCTGGTGTGACTCGTCGACGATCGTCAGGTAGTCCGACGGGAAGTAGTCGATGAGCGTGCTGGGCGCCTCGCCGGGGCCACGGCCCTCCATGGGCGCCGAGTAGTTCTCGACCCCGTTGCAGAAGCCCATCTCCCGCAGCATCTCCAGGTCGTACTCGGTGCGCATGCGGAGGCGCTGCGCCTCGAGGAGCTTGCCCTCCTTCTCGAAGTGGGCGAGGCGCTCCTGGAGCTCGACCTCGATGCGGCCGATCGCGGCCTGCAGCCGCTCGTCCGACACCACGTAGTGGGTCTTGGCGAAGATCAGCACGTCGTCCAGCTGGTCCACCTTCTCGCCCGTGAGCGGGTCGACCACGCTGATCGCCTCGACGTCGTCGCCGAACAGCTCGATGCGGACCGCCGTCTCCTCGTAGGCCGGCTGCACCTCGATCACGTCGCCCCGGACCCGGAACTTGCCGCGGCTGAGGGCCACGTCGTTGCGCTCGTACTGCAGGTGGACGAGCTGGCGGAGCAGGTCCCGCTGGTCGACCACGTCGCCGACGCGCAGCGTGAAGAACCGTGAGGCGTACTCGTCGGGCGAGCCGAGGCCGTAGATGCAGCTGACCGACGCGACGACGATCGTGTCCCGCCGGGTCAGCAGCGACGACGTGGCCGCGTGGCGCAGGCGCTCGATCTCGTCGTTCACGGAGGAGTCCTTCTCGATGAAGGTGTCCGTGGTCGCGATGTACGCCTCGGGTTGGTAGTAGTCGTAGTAGGAGACGAAGTACTCGACCCGGTTGTTGGGGAAGAACTCCCGGAACTCGTTGGCCAGCTGTGCGGCGAGGCTCTTGTTGGGTGCCAGCACCAGCGTGGGACGCTGCACCTGCTCGATGGTCCAGGCGATGGTCGCCGACTTGCCGGACCCCGTGATGCCGAGGAGCGTCTGGAACCGCTCGCCGCAGTGCACGCCGTCGGCCAACGCCTCGATGGCCTTGGGCTGGTCGCCCGCCGGCCGGAACTCGCTCTCGACCTTGAACGGCCGGACCATCTTCGGTTCGGCGCGCTTGCGAGTTGCGGTGTTGTCACCCACGTGTGCCACGTCGAGCAGGCTACGTCGGGCCTGTGACAGCGGCCCGCTCGCGATCTGTGTGTGGATCCGGACACTCTGTGTCCGGGCGCGACCCCTATATCACGGGGCCCTCTGTCGCCGGGAGGGTCTGGATCCAGGCCCAGGCCTTGTCGACCTCGAGCTCCAGCGCCTCGGGGTCGCCGTGGTTGTCGACCACGAAGTCGGCCTTGGACAGCCGGTGCTCGCGCTCCATCTGGTTCGCGATCCGGTTGCGGGCGTCCTCCTCGGTGAACCCCCGGTGCTCCACGAGCCGGGCGATCGCCACCTCGGGGTCGAGGTCCACCACGATCGTGCCGACCAGCCCGGGCCAGCCGGCCTCGGCGAGCAGCGGGATGTCCAGCACGACCACGTGATCGGTGCCGCGCTGCTCCTCGATGCGGCGCTCGATCTCGGTGTGGACCCGTGGGTGCACGATCGCTCCCAGGTCCGCGAGCGCCTGCGGGTCCGTGAACACCACCTGGGCCACCGCGGCCCGGTCGAGCGAGCCGTCCTCGGCCACGATCCCCGACCCGAAGCGCTCCACCATCTCGCCGAACACCTCGGTGCCCGGTTGTTGGAGCTCCTTGACGATCGCGTCCGCGTCGACGATCACCGCCCCGCGCCGGGCCAGCGACGCCGACACCGACGACTTGCCCGCTCCGATCCCACCCGTCAGTCCGACCAGCAGCACGCCGCGGAACCTACCGGACACGAGCGCCCGCGCCCGCCACGGCGACCCCGTCCGAGGGGTTCTGAGGAATTTCCCAAAGTCCGGACGATCGGCTGCCGATGGATGGACGACCGACGACCCCGCTGGGAACCAGCGCTCACCCAACCAACCGACCTTCGACCCTCGGGACGATCCTCCATGCACACCGCGCCGCCGGGAGATCAGATCTCACCAACCGATCCGCCACCGCAGCCGGAAGGTCGCGCGCCCAGACAGAGCACCGGTGTGGTCGATCGGCTGCGCGACCGCCTGCGGCGGGACCTGCGCGAGGCGCTCATCGACCCGTCGCAGCAGCCCACGGGCGACTTCGACATCGTCGCCCAGCAGCTGCCGAGCATGGGCGTCGACCGGGTGGCCAGCTTCAACAGCCTGATCACGGCCATGCGCCTGGCCACCACGGCCATCTCGCTGCTGCTCGTCGCCAGCCGGCTGGACCAGTTCGGCAACTCGGTGAAGGTCTGGACGGCCGTCATCGTCAGCTACGCGATCTTCCGGGCGTTCCGCCCGATCCGCTACGAGAACGACCTGCAGTCGCTCCTGCGGGTGCTCGCCGAGGTCGCGCTGCACGTCGCCGCCGTCGTGATGACCGGCTACTGGCAGTCGCCGCTGATCTTCACGCTCCTCACGGCGGTCACCGTCGCCGGCCTCGCCCGGGGCTTCGGCTTCTCGATCCGGATCGCGGTCGTCACGATCCTCGCCGTCAGCTTCCCCTACATCCTCGAGTCGTCGGACCAGCGTGAGGCGTTCCTCCAGTCCGCGTCGTGGGGCGGGATCGTCATGCTGGTGGCGCTCATCGCCGGCTACGCCCGCCGCATCTCCGGCGAGGCGGACCGCGAGCGCGAGCTGGCGATGGACCGGCTCAGCCGGCTGTCGGACGCCAACGCGCTCCTGTACTCGCTGCACCGGGTCACCCAGACGCTGCCGGCGTCGCTCGACCTCGGCGACGTCCTCGACTCCACGCTCAGCCGCATGAAGTCGCTCGTCGCGTACGACAGCGTCGCCGTGCTGCTGTTCGACGAGACCGACGGCCACTGGGAGGTCGTGCGGCACCAGGGCCTGCACGTGCCGGCCCGCCTGGGCCCCACCGAGCTGCCCCTGGGCCTCAAGCAGGCGATCACCGAGAGCCGGCCGATCTACGTCGCCGACCTCCAGCAGGACGGGCCCGGCCTGTCGGACCGCTCCGGCTCGGGCATCTACACCGTGCTGTCGGCCCGCGGCGCCATCATCGGCCTGCTGGCGATCGAGCACAGCGACTTCGAGCACTTCACCTCCCGCGACGTCGAGCTCATCGAGGGCTTCGTCGCCCCCGCCTCGCTCGCCCTCGACAACGCCCGGTGGTTCGCCCGCCTGCGCACGGTCGGCGCCGACGAGGAGCGGACCCGCATCGCCCGCGACCTCCACGACCGCATCGGTCAGTCGCTCGCCTACCTGGCCTTCTCGCTCGACCGACTGGTCGAGCGCGACGAGACCGGCGAGTCGGTCACCGAGGACCTGTCCCAGCTCCGCGAGGACGTCCGCGGCGTCATCCGCGAGGTCCGCGACACCCTCTACGACCTGCGCACCGACGTCTCCGAGGAGCAGGGCATCGGCGCCGTGCTCGAGCAGTACGTCAGCCGCGTCGGCGAGCGCAGCCGCCTGACGATCCAGGTCGAGGCCGACAAGGACGCCCGCCTGCCCATCCTGCAGGAGCGCGAGATGTGGCGCATCGCCCAGGAGGCGCTCGCCAACGTGGAGCGCCACGCCCGTGCCACCGCGGTCCGGATCGTGTGGCGCTGCGACGGCGAACGCGCCCTGATCGACGTCACCGACAACGGCGTCGGCTTCGAGGCCGCCACCGCCGGCCGGCTGGACTCCTACGGCGTGCTCGGCATGCGGGAGCGGGCCTCCAGCATCGGCGCCTCGCTCGAGATCCTCAGCGCCCCTGGTCGTGGCACCCGGGTCCGCTGCTCGCTCAACCCCAACGAGCCCGGGACCCCGGGCCCTGCACAACCGGCCCTCGCGGCCATCGGACACCGGAGGTGACCACATGGCCATCCGACTGATGCTGGCCGACGACCACCGCATGCTGCGCGAGGGACTGCGACGGTCGATGACCGACGCCGGCTTCGACGTCATCGGCGAGGCGGGCGACGGCGTCGAAGCCGTCAAGCTGGCGCTCGAGCTCAGCCCCGACGTCATCCTGATGGACGTCACCATGCCCAACTGCGACGGCGTGGAGGCGTGCCGGCAGGTCAAGAGCACGGGGACCGAGACCAAGGTCGTCATGCTCACGATGCACGCCGACCAGGACGTGCTGACCAACGCCATCCGCGCCGGCGCCATCGGCTACCTCACCAAGGACTGCAGCACCCGCGAGATCGCCGAGGCGGTCCGCATGGCGGCCGAGGGCGACACCGTCCTCTCGCCGCAGCTCGCCCGGTCGATGCTCGAGGAGGTCCGCCGGATCGACGAGCCCCGCACCGCCGAGGAGGACCGGGTCGTCACCAAGCGCGAGGAAGAGGTCCTGCAGCTCATCGCCGACGGCTGCTCCACGCCCGAGGTCGCCGCGAGCCTCTTCATCTCGCAGAAGACCGTCAAGAACCACCTGGCGTCGATCTACCAGAAGCTCGACGCCCGTGACCGCACCCAGGCCGTCCTCCAGGCGGTCCGGATGGGCATCGTCTCGCTCGACTGAGCAGGACGGCCCGGCCCGGTTGGTCCGAACGGCCTATCAAGCGGCCCCCACCGGCGTCGATACACATTGTGGCGGAGTCGCCTCCCGGCGGATCCGGCAACAGCACCAGCACCAGCACCTACCAACGGGAGACAACCCAAAATGATGGTTCAGTTCGACTTCCTCAAGACGTGGCTCAAGGCTCAGGCCAAGACCGAGCGTGGCGCCTCCCTCGTGGAGTACGCCCTCCTGGTCGCCCTGATCGCCGTGGTCTGCATCGCCGCCGTGTCGTTCATCGGCTCGAACGCGAAGGACAAGTTCTCCGAGGTCGGCACGTCGCTCAACTGAGTCTGACTCGTCCGGCATCCGAGGGACGGGTCGCTCGACCCGTCCCTCTGCCATTTTCGGCCCGAGAGGAGGCCCCATGCGACGTCTCGTCACCTGGTTCTCCCGGTCGGTCCGACGGCTCGAGCGGGGAGCCAGCCTCGTGGAGTACGCCCTCCTGCTGGCGCTGATCGCACTCGTGTGCGCGTCGGCGCTGCAGTTCCTGGGGGACGGCACCAGCGGCAGTCTCGATCGATCGGGATCCAGCATCTTCGTCCCCTGACGGAGCGGCTGGGCACGTCAGCCGACCGGACACCGATCCGGAGATACGACGACAGAGTCGATCCGGGCGATGCGTCCGGAATCGCACACCCGGCGGACGGGCCTCGATGAGGAGACCCGTCCGCCGGCGCGTTCGGCGGGAGCCACCACCCCGGCGGACGTGTCCCCCAGGGACGCGTCCGTCGGGGTGTCGTCCGTCGTGCGCGGCTCAGGCGGGGTCGACGATGCGGAGGCCGGTCGGCTCCAGCAGCCCGTCGTCCACCGGGAGCTCCACCACGAAGCGCGTGAGGTGGCCCGGGAACACGTGCTCGCTCACGAGCACCACCTCGCCCGAGGTGTCACGGGTGACCCGCTCGGCCACCAGCACCGGCGAGTCGGCCGGCACGTCGAGCAGGTCGGCGTCCGACGCCGAGGCGGCGTCCGCACCGATCGTCTGCGTGGCCCCGCCCAGGCGCACCGGGAGCTGCTCCAGGAACGCCGAGCGCTCGACGTCGTCCCGGCTGAGCGAGGCGCCGAGGTCCTCCCGGCACCACACGGTGACCCGGGCGAAGGGGCGGTCGTCGGCCAGGTGCAGGCGCACGACCTCGAGCGCCGAGCGGCCCGGCAGGAACTCGCGCACCCGCGCCGGCGTGCGCCGGAAGCCGAAGCTCACGATGCGGCGCTCGGACCGGACGCCTGCGGCGCCGAGCTGGCCGTCCAGCGTGGAGAGCCGGGTCAGGTCCTGGCGGACCGGGTCGGCCGACACGAGCCAGCCGAAGCCCTGGCGACTCTCGACCAGACCCTCGGAGCGCAGCGCCTCGAGCGCCCGGCGCACGGTGACGCGGCTGGCCTCGTAGGTGGCGGACAGGTCAGCCTCCGACGGCAGCACCGCACCGAGGTGGAACTCCCCCGCGCCGATGCGGTCCCGCAGGTCGTCCGCGATGATCCGGTAGCGGATCGGCCTCATCGGGGCGACCTCACCGCACCGGCCCCGTGTGAAGGTCCGACCAGCTGGGAACGCCTGCACTCACGAAGGGCGGTGTGCCCTCGAAGGACGGTGTGCTCACGAACATGTATTGTACTTGTATTGTTCGTCCGGCGGCGGAGAACCGCTCCGCCGGCCATCGATGAGGAGCGCGACATGGCCGTCACCGCATCCACCCCGATCGACCTGGTCCAGGGCGTCTACGCCCGCTTCGAGGACCGCATCGACGCCGCCCGCGAGCGCCTCGGACGCCCGCTCACCCTGGCCGAGAAGATCCTGATCGCCCACCTGGACGACCCCGACGCGGAGTTCGAGCGGGGCGTCACGTACAACGACCTCCGCCCCGACCGCGTCGCCATGCAGGACGCCACGGCCCAGATGGCGCTGCTGCAGTTCATGACCGCGGGGCTGCCCGAGGTGGCCGTGCCGTCCACCGTGCACTGCGACCACCTGATCCAGGCCAAGGAGAACGGCAAGGTCGACCTGCTCGCCGCCGAGGAGGGCAACGCCGAGGTCTACGACTTCCTCGAGTCGGTGTCGGCCAAGTACGGCATCGGGTTCTGGAAGCCGGGCTCCGGCATCATCCACCAGGTCGTGCTCGAGCAGTACGCGTTCCCCGGCGGGATGATGGTCGGCACCGACAGCCACACCCCCAACGCGGGCGGGCTCGGCATGGTGGCGATCGGCGTCGGCGGCGCCGACGCGGTGGACGTCATGACCGGGTTCCCCTTCAACGTCCGCTGGCCGCGGCTGATCGGCGTCCACCTGACCGGCGAGCTCAACGGCTGGTCGTCCCCCAAGGACGTCATCCTGAAGGTCGCCGAGATCCTGACCGTCAAGGGCGGCACCGGCGCCATCGTCGAGTACTTCGGCCCCGGCGCCCGGTCGATGTCCTGCACGGGCAAGGCGACCATCTGCAACATGGGCGCCGAGATCGGCGCCACCACCTCGGTCTTCGCGTACGACGACTCGATGAGCCGCTACCTCAAGGCGACCGGCCGCGAAGAGATCGCGGCCGCGGCCGACGGCGTCGCCCATCACCTGCGGCCCGACGACGAGATCCTGGCCGACCCCGACGGCTTCTACGACGAGCTGATCGTCATCGACCTCTCCACGCTCGAGCCGCACATCAACGGTCCGCACACGCCCGACCTGGCCCGCCCGGTCGGCGCGCTCGGCGCCGAGGCCAAGCAGAAGGAGTGGCCGCTCGACATCTCGGCGGCCCTCGTCGGGTCCTGCACCAACTCGTCGTACGAGGACATCTCGCGGGCCGCGTCGATCCTGCGCCACGCGGCCGAGAACGGCCTCAAGGTGAAGACGCCGCTGATGATCACGCCGGGGTCCGAGCAGGTGCGGGCGACGATCGCCCGCGACGGCCTGCTCGAGGTGTTCGAGGCCGCCGGCGCCACCGTGCTGGCCAACGCGTGCGGTCCGTGCATCGGTCAGTGGTCGCGTCCGCCCGAGGCGAACGACCACCTGAACACGATCGTCACCTCGTACAACCGGAACTTCCCCAAGCGGAACGACGGTTCGGCCAACACGCTGGCGTTCGTGACCTCGCCCGAGACCGTGGTCGCCCTGGCGCTCGCCGGCACGCTCGACTTCAACCCGCTCACCGACACGCTCACCAACGACGCCGGCGAGCAGGTGCAGCTCCGGGTCCCGGTCGGCGAGGAGCTCCCCTCGCAGGGCTTCGACCCGGGCGAGTCCGGATTCATCGCTCCCCCGCCCGACGGCTCGGGCGTGGAGGTCGTGGTGCGACCCGACTCCGAGCGCCTGCAGCTGCTCGAGCCGTTCGCCCCGTGGGACGGCCAGGACTACCTCGACCTGCCGATCCTGCTGAAGGCGAAGGGCAAGTGCACCACCGACCACATCTCCATGGCCGGCCCCTGGCTCAAGTACCGCGGTCACCTGGAGAACATCTCCGGCAACCTCTTCCTGGGTGCGATCAACGCCTACACCGGCGCCGCCGGCGAGGGGAAGGACCAGCTCGACGGGACCACCAAGTCGTTCCCCGACATCGCCAAGCACTACCACGAGGCCGGCCAGGCCTGGGTCGCGGTCGGCGACGAGAACTGGGGTGAGGGCAGCTCCCGCGAGCACGCCGCCATGGAGCCCCGGTTCCGCGGCGCCAAGGCGATCATCGTGCGCAGCTTCGCCCGCATCCACGAGGCCAACCTCAAGAAGCAGGGCGTCCTGGCGCTCACGTTCGACGACCCGTCCGTGTACGACGCCATCGAGGAGGACGACCGCATCAGCATCGTCGGCCTCGCCGACCTCGCGCCGGGCAAGAAGGTCGAGTGCGTGCTGCACCAGGCCGACGGCTCGGAGCGCACGTTCTGGTGCAACCACACGATGAGCGACGAGCACATCGAGTGGTTCCGCGCCGGCTCGGCGCTCAACATCATCCGGTCCCGTACCGGGGGCTGAGCCCGATCTCCTCTCGAACTCGGGGGATTTCGACGGATCACACGTCGGATTCCCCCAAGTTCGCGTTCGCCGTCACCAGACGCGCCGAACTCGGGGGATTTCGACGGATGACACGTCGGATTCCCCCAAGTTCGGCGTGGGGGTGCCGATGGAGTGGGATGGCCAGCGCGGTCACCGCTCCGTCGCGTCCGGCGACCGACGCCGTCGGCGTCGACGCGCCCGGACGGCGGTGGGTCGTGCCGGCGTGCACGCTGGCGGTGCTCGTCCTGTTCGCCGTCGCCGCGCTGCTCGGCGGTCGTGACGCCACCGGGACCGACTTCCACCGGCTGCAGGCGCGTGCGCTGGCCGACGGGCACCTGGACATCCGGCCGGTGCCCGCGGCGCTCGCCGCCCTCGCCGACCCGTACGACCCGGTCGCCAACCTGGACGTCCGGGTCGAGGGCGGGGTGCAGGACCTGGCGTACCGCGACGGGCGGCTGTACTCGGCACACGGGCTGACCACGCCGCTGCTCCTGCTGCCCGCCGAGCTGCTGGTCGGCACGTCGCCGCCCAACTGGGCCATCACGCTGCTCGGCGGCTGGTGCGGTGTCCTCGCCGGCGCGTGGACGCTGGTGCAGGTGCGGCGCCGCTGGATCCCGACGCTGTCGGACGCCGCGCTCGGGAGCGCGGTGCTGGCGTCGGGGCTGTGCGGACCCGCCTGGGTGCTGATGTCGACCGCCAACGGCTACGAGGCCGCGATCGCCGTGGCCTCCGGTCTGACGATGCTGGGCTCCGCGCTGCTGCTGCGCGCCACCGAGCACCTGCCCGCGCTCGGCCGGGGCCGTGCGGCGCTCGGCACCGGGTGCCTGGCGCTCGCGGTCGGCGCCCGACCGACCGCCGTCGTGACCGCGATCGTCGTCGCGGTGGCGGCCGCGGCGGTGCTCGTCGTCCGCCGGCAGGCCGCCGACGCTCCCGGCTCGACCCGGGCGACCGCGCTCGACCTGGGAGCCGTCGTGGGTCCGTTCCTGGCCGTCGGAGCACTCATCGCCGTGTCCAACGTGGCCCGGTTCGGGTCCGCCACCGAGTTCGGCTTCGGGTACCAGCTGTCGGTCTGGGACATGACCGCCTATCCCAAGGGTCGCCTCGCCTACCTGGCCCCCAACCTGGCCGACTACCTGGCCGCGGCGCCACGACCGACCGGGGCGTTCCCGTGGATCGGCCTGCGCGGGACGGTGGGCGGGATCCGACCCCAGGACCACACGTCCGAGCCCATCGTCGGGCTGGTGTTCCTGGCCCCCGTGCTGGTCGTCGGCCTGGCCGCGCTCGCCACGTCGGCACGCCAGATCCGGTCCTGCGCGGCGGGTCTGGCCGTGGTCGCCCTGACCGCGACCACCACGGGCGCCGCCGCGCTCGTCGCCGTCTCCCTCCCCTTCAACACGTCGACGCTGCGCTACGCCGCCGACGCCACCCCCATGCTGCTCCTGGCGGCGTGCATCGGGTGGGCCTGGGCCCACACCCACCCGACCGCCGACGCCGACGACAGGGTCGGGGCAGCGGGCGGCCGCCGGGCGGTCGACGTGGCATGGGTCGCGGCCCTCGTCGTCGGCATCGCGCTGACCGCGGCGGTCCAGGTGGGCGCCTGAGCCGGCCCTCCCCCACCTGAGCGGGCGGGTCCCGGCGCCCGCTCGCCGGTCGCGCGACACTCGGCCCATGTCCGACGTCATCCCCGTGGAGGGCCCGATCCAGTTCACCTGCCCGCGCTGCCAGCGGGAGGCGACCGAGCAGTTCTACGGACCGTGCAGCACGTGCCGGACCACGCTGCGGGCCGTGATGGGCGGCGAGGCGCGCGAGGTCGAGGCGACCGACTACGTGCCCAAGATGAACGTCACGCCGAACGCGGTGGCCACCAAGGACTGACCCACCGGTTCTGTGATGCTTGTCCGGGCTGAAAGCCCCGGAAAAGCATCACAGAGCGGGGTTGGCAGCGCGGGCGGGACGGGCGCAGCTCAGTCCTGGCCGGGCCGGCGCTCGCGCTCGTGCGCGGCGTCGCCCTCGAGGTCCTGGGGCACGATGCCGCCCGGGTACGTGCGGGCCAGCTCCTCGGGCGTCGGCGTGCGCACCTCACGGGCCTCGGCGGGCAGCAGGTCGACGATCGCCGACATCATCGTCCGGGTGTCGGCCTCCACGTCCTCGCCGCGGAGCGGCACCGGCTCGCCGACCCGGATGCGCACGGTGGGCGGGTGCAGCACGTTGGTGACGTCGGGGAACTTGGCGCTGCGGGGCCAGACCTTCTCGGTGCCCCACAGGCCGATCGGGATCACCGGCACGCCGGTGGCGTGCGCCAGCCGGACGGCGCCCCACCGGCCCTTGAGCTCCGGATCGAAGAACGCGGGACCACGGGGGATGGTGCCCTGCGGCATGATCGCCACCATCTCCCCCGCCGCGAGCGCCTCCTCGGCCGCCCGCAGCGGCTCGTCGGAGCCGGTGCCGCGGTCCACGCGGATGCCGCCCAGCGCGGTGGCGAGGTCGCCGACGATCGGGGCGTCGAAGACCTCTTTCTTGCCCAGGAAGCGCACGGGTCGGCCCCGCTTGGCGAGGGCGTAGCCGATCGCCAGCGGGTCCAGGTACGAGCGGTGGTTGCCGACGAGGATGGCCGGGCCCTCGGCGGGGATCCGGTCGATGCCGCCCAGGTCGAAGCGCACCCACGGGAAGAGCTGCGGCTGGGCGATGAGGAACAGGACCTTCTGGGGCTCGACGCCGGCGAACTTGGGCACGCCGGCCGGCACGTCGAAGTGCACGATCGGCCACCGCCGCACGGTGGCCATGCCGATCATCCGGGGGTCGGGGTTCACGACCGTCGGATGGCCGACGATGCTGAGCAGCGGCGTGTCGTACCAGCTGTCGGAGTAGGCGTAGCTGTCGAGCAGGTCGACGTCGTTGCGCATGACCCAGTCGGCCACGGCCCGGGCCTTGCCCTTGCCCCACACGAACTCGCCGTCGATCGTGCCGTCGTAGCGCCCGTCGACCTGGCCGTAGGTGGTGGCGATCACGTCGTCGAAGCCCAGCAGCTCGGCGAGCGGCCGGATGAGGTCCTGCGGTGTGGTCGTGGCCATGACGACCAGCCGACCGGCGTCGCGGTGACCGTCGATCAGCTGCCGGGCGAACGGCAGCACGGCATCGGCGAGCGGCTGCGCCGCCTTGCGGGCGGCGGCCCGCACCGCCTCGACCGACCATCCCCGGGCCACGCGGGCCCCCTGCCGGCTGACGAGCATGGACGGGTAGGTCTCGCCGATCAGGTCGAAGACCTTGAACATCACCGACTCGATGCCCTGGGTGGATCCCGACACCACGCCGGCCTCCCGCAGCGCCTCGCTGAGCACGGGACCGCTCGCGCCCGCGAGCAGCGTGCGGTCGAGGTCGAAGAACGCGGCCGACCGGCGCTCGCTCCCCGTGCGCCGCGGCTCCTCCTCGGTGCGGGTGGGCTCCATGGACGCCGAACCTACCGGCCGAGGCCGCCCGGTGGAACGGCGGTGGCCGGAACCCGGCCAGAAACAGCCACCCGGCCGGAAGCGGGCCCACCCGGGACGGAACCCCGCTGGAAAACGGCCGAAGGACTGGCGGGGGGAGCCAGTCCTTCAGCATTGCGCCTCCGGTCCGGGGGGGGATGGACCGTGGCGTCAGGACCGAGTGGGACGGGGGGAGTCCTCGACCTCGGTCGTTCTTGGTGAGCACCACGATAGCCACGAGCAAGCAATCGGTCAACGCAATATCCGAGATAGTTGGTATCGTGCACGGCGATGGATCGGAAGCAGCTCCGGGCGTTCGTCGCCGTCGCCGAGCACCACTCGTTCTCCGCGGGCGCCAGGGCGCTCGGCACCGTGCAGTCGAACGTGTCGGCCCACATCGCCCGGCTGGAGAAGGAGCTCGGCGTCACGCTGATCGATCGGGCGACCAACGACCCCACCGACGAGGGTCGGGCCGTCCTCGAGCGAGCCCGGCGCATCGAGGCCGAGTTCGAGGCGCTCGACGCCGATGTGGCCTCGCTGCGCGATGTCGTCTCCGGATCCGTCCGCCTGGGTGCGATCGGCACCACGGCCCGCTGGCTGGTCGCTCCCCTGCTCACCTCGGTCACCGAGCGCTATCCCGAGATCCGAGTCATCGTGCTCGACGCCACCACGTCGTCGCTCGTGCTCAACCTGGTGTCGGGCACGGTGGACCTGGCGGTCGTGAACCTCCCGATCGACGAGCCCGACCTCATCGTGGAGCCGTTGTTCGACGAGGACCGGATCCTCATCGTCCCCGCCGGGCACCCGCTCTACGACCGGGAGTCGATCACCCTCGAGGAGCTCGCCGGCCACGACCTGCTGCTCGAGGCCCGGGGCACGGCGTTCCGCGACGTCCTCGACCACGCCGCGGCCGAGCAGGGCATCGAGCTGTCGCCCAAGGCAGAGCTCGACGGCATGCGGCTGCTCGCGTCGCTGGTCTTCGCCGGCTTCGGCGCCGGGATCGTCCCCGCGTCGGCGATCCCGCCCAACCTGGACGGCAGCTGGCGTCGCATCCCGGTCGAGGGCGTCCCGGGGCGCAGCGTGGGACTGGCCCGACGCCGGCGGGGCCTGCTCACCGCGGCGCAGCGGGTGGTGGCCGACCAGATCCGCCACATCATCGCCGACGGGGCGGCCGACGTCCCCGGCGTGTACCCGACGGTCCGCCTGCCCGGCTGACGCCCGCAGGCGCCCGGACGAGCCGCGACACCGCCGCCGAACCGCCGTCCCGCCGGTCTGGAGGCAGCGTGAACCGGGGATGAAAACCGCTCGCGGCGGCGGGCACCCCCTCCACCGCGCCGTAACATGGCGAGGACGATCCCTCCCCCAGGAGACGCACGTGGCCGACAGCATCACCATCACCGACAACCGAACGGGGGAATCGCTCGAGGTACCCATCCTGGACGGCGGGATCGATGCCAAGGCCTGGGCCAAGCTCCTGCCGGGCATCTGGTTCCACGACCCGTCCTTCGGTGCCACGTCCGGTGCGGCGTCCTCGATCACCGAGCTCGACGGCGAGGCCGGCTTCCTGCGCTACCGCGGCTACCCGATCGAGCAGCTGGCCGAGTCCTCCAGCTACCTCGAGGTCGCCTACCTGCTGATCCACGGCGAGCTGCCCACGCCCGAGCAGTTCGAGGCCTGGCGCTACGAGATCACCCACCACACGTTCATCCACGAGAACGTGCGCAAGCGCTTCATGGAGGGCTTCCACCACGACGCCCACCCCATGGGCATGCTCGTCTCGACGATCGCCGCCCTGTCGACCTTCTATCCCGAGGCCCGGGAGCTGACGCCCGACGTCGTCATGAAGCAGGTCGTCCGACTGATCGCCAAGATGCCCACGCTGGCCGCCGGCGCCTACCGCCACAGCGTCGGCATGCCGTTCGTCTACCCCGACAACAGCCTGGACTTCGCGGCCAACTTCCTGTCGATGATGTGGAAGACCGCCGAGCCCCGCTACGACGCCAACCCCGTGCTGGCCCGGGCGCTCGACGTGCTGTTCATCCTCCACGCGGACCACGAGCAGAACTGCTCGACCACCGCCATGCGCACGGTCGGCAGCTCCCACGCCGATCCCTACGTGGCCACCGCGGCCGCGACCGCGGCGCTCTACGGTCCCCGCCACGGCGGCGCCAACGAGGCCGTGATCCGCATGCTCACCCAGATCGGCTCCGTGGACGCCGTCCCGGCCTACGTCGAGCGGGTGAAGCAGGGCGACGTGCGCCTGCAGGGCTTCGGTCACCGCGTCTACAAGAACTACGACCCCCGGGCCCGCATCATCAAGAAGACGGCCGACGAGGTCTTCGAGGTCACCGGCAAGAACCCGCTGCTCGACATCGCCCTGAAGCTCGAGGAGGTGGCGCTGTCGGACTCGTACTTCACGGACCGCAAGCTCTACCCGAACGTCGACTTCTACTCGGGCCTGATCTACCAGGCGATGGGCTTCCCCATGGACATGTTCACCGTGCTGTTCGCCATCCCGCGGACCGCCGGCTGGCTGTCGCACTACATGGAGCTGCTCGACCAGGACAGCCGCATCTACCGGCCCCGCCAGCTCTACGTGGGCCACCCGGTGCGCGACTACACGCCGATCGAGCGCCGCTGATCCCCGCGCCCGACGGGGCGCCCGCCGGGCGCATGCCCAGGCCGTCGGTCAGGGCGCTGCGGGGGCGCTGAACGACGCGACCATCCGCTCGTGCAGCTCGGCGAGCTCCGGGCTGGAGGCGGCGTCGCCCACCGTGACCAGCATGTAGGGCACGTCGCCGACCTCGACGAGCCGCACGAACGAGATGCCCTTCTGACCGGTGGCCACGGTGCCCACGATCTCGGCGTCGATCGCCGGACCGTACGGCGTCTCCACCGGCGTCCGGTTGGAGATCACCGCGTCGCTGAAGGAGGTGGCCGCGGCACCGTCGATGCCGCGGTCCAGGTCGTACGAGGAGCCGGGCGGCAGCACGTAGCGGAGGGCGCTCGACGAGTGCGAGGAGGTCTGCGACATGACTCCCTCGATGCTGACGCCGGCCGGCAGGCCCTTCTCCGATCCCACGTCGAGCGGCTCGACCGGACCGGGCAGCTCGACGCTGAAGGCCCCGTCGGGCTCCCGGTAGGACGTCCAGCCGACGGCCTCGGGGTCGACGTCGGTCGACGCGGTCGTGCCCACGAACGAGAGGGCCACCACGCCGAGGATCACCACCAGCGCCACGCCGCCGACGGCGATCGCCGCGACCTTCAGGCCGTTCACGGGGTGGCGCGGCGGCGACGGGTTCACGAACGTGGCGGGCCGGGCCTGCGTGGCGGTGGCCGTTCCCGTCCCCGGACCGGGCGCGTCGGGGTCGAACGACGGGATCGCGCCCCACGGCCCGGCGGGCTGCTCCGGCACCGTCGCGGGCTGCTTGCAGACCCCGCAGATGTCAGCGCCGTCCTGGACGATGAACTGGCAGTGCGGACACGTCCTCATGTCGGCTTCCGATCTCCTGCTCCCATGACGGTGGATCGGCGCCCCGACCACCACGCTTGAGAACATCGCCGTCCGTACGGGTGCCGCCGGGCTGGCAGCATGACCGCCGTGGACTACTCCTGGCCGGACGACGTGCAGCAGCTCGCGGACGAGGCCGCCGAACTGGGACGGCAGGTGGCCGCCGACCTGGCGGTGCGGGAGGACTCGTGGCTGATCGGCACGTCCCGGGAGTTCTCGCTGGAGCTCGCCCGGCGGGGCTGGCTGGGCATGACGTGGCCGGTCGAGGAGGGCGGCGGCGGACGCTCGCCGCTCGAGCGGTTCGCCGTGTTCGAGGCGCTGATCTCCGAGGGTGCGCCGCTGGCCACGTCGTGGTTCGCCGACCGCCAGATCGGCCCGACGCTCCTGCAGTTCGGCACGCCCGAGCAGCGCCGGCGGTGGCTGCCCGACATCATCGCCGGCACCTCGGCGTGGTCGATCGGCATGAGCGAACCCGACGCCGGCTCCGACGTGGCGTCGCTGCGCACCCGGGCGGTCCGCGCGGGCGACCGCTGGGTGGTCGAGGGACAGAAGATCTGGACGTCCGGCGCCGCCGACGCGGACTGGTGCTACCTCATCGCCCGGACCGATCCCGACGCGCCGCCGCACGCGGGCCTGTCGGAGCTGGTCGTCGACCTCCACTCCCCCGGCATCGACATCCGCCCGATCGTCGACGCCACCGGCAACGCGCACTTCTGCGAGGTGCAC
Source organism: Actinomycetes bacterium (assembly GCA_023450775.1). GTDB lineage: Bacteria > Actinomycetota > Acidimicrobiia > Acidimicrobiales > Microtrichaceae > Dermatobacter. The sequence continues at coordinate 17,557 of JAEXGP010000026.1, forward strand.
CTGGACGGCGTGGAGGTCCCGGCCGACCACCTGATCGGCGCGGAGAACGGCAGCTTCAAGCAGGTCATGCGCCAGATGGAGCACGAGCGGGGCGGCATCGATCGGCTGGTGTCGAACCGGCGGCTCTACCTGGACGTCGTGCGCTCGGCGCCGGTCGAGGATCCGGTGCTGCGCCAGGAGGTGGCGGCGCTCGAGTCGGGCTACCGGATCGGCCGGCTGCTGGTGCTGCGCGAGGTGCTCGGGCAGGCGCCGCCCGGCTTCTCGGCCGTGACCAAGACGTTCTGCACCGAGTTCGAGCAGCGGGTCGCCGACGTGTGCGCCAGGATCTGCGGTGCGGACGCCACGCTGTGGGACCGGGTGGCCCGCAACGTCTGCTACGCCCCCGCCTACACGATCATGGGCGGGACGACCTCGATCCTCCGCAACATCATCGGGGAGAGGGTGCTGGGCCTGCCGAGGGAACCCAGGCCCTGACCGCCACTCTGCCGGCAGGCCCAGCTCGACCTCAGGGGCGGCCGGGCGGGGTCGGAGGACGTGGGTGCTGGGCCTGCCGAGGGAACCCAGGCCCTGACCCGTCAGGCGAGGTGGCGGACCGGGGGTTCGCCCTGGGGTGCGCCGATCGTGATCGTCACGTCGGTAATGAACGCGGTGGGGCCCGACACGATGACGGGGTCGGCGACGATCCGGTGGATCTCGTCGACCGACTCGGCGAGCGCGGCCAGGCGGTGGACGAGCGCCACGACCGGCACCCGCGCCAACGGGTCGGTGAGCGCCCGGCCGATCGACGACGACGACACCATCACCGACGCGTCGGGCAGCGTGAGCGGCAGCACGCCCAGCTCCCACGGGTCGAAGGCCGCGGCCGGGCCGCCGAGGCCCACCTCGACGGTGGCGGCACCGGCTGCGCGCTGCACGCGCACGGCCACGTCCAGTCCCTGCTCCACGAACCGCTGCACGACGGCCGGCAGCATGCCGTCCGCGCCCAGGGCGGACTCCATGCGGGTCCAGGTGCTGCGCAGGTCGGCCTCGTCCGCGATGTCGAGCGCCACCCCGCTCAACGCCGTCCGCTTGCGGCGGTCACGCCGCTGCGCCTTGAGCGCCACCGGCCAGCCGAGATCTCGCGCCGCGGCCACCGCCTCGTCGGCCGTGCGGACCGTGCGCCGGTCGGCGATCGACAGTCCGAAGGACTCGAGCAGCGCCGCCTGCTGGTCGTGGTCGAGCTCGACCTCGTCGTCGCCGTTGCGCCACGACTCGACGAGCTGTCGTGCGGCGTCGCCGTCCGCGTCGCTGGGCGCGTCGTCGCCGTAGACGCGGGCCGTCGAGCGCCACTCGCCCACCGCGGCCAGCCGGCCCAACGCGTTCGCGGCGTGCTCGGGGAACGTGAAGACGGGCACGGCCACGTGGCCGTCGGGCGCGACCAGCCGTGCCGGCCGCTCGCCGCCGACGGTGGCCGCCACGATCGTCAGGTCGCGCCGCGAGGCGGCGGTCGAGAGGATCTCCGACGAGAGCTCGGCCGGCG